>CAZVXH010000006.1:0-46095 GCA_964631015.1 uncultured Candidatus Cloacimonadota bacterium
TCCTAAATGCTCTTACTTTTTCACCAGACCCTGAGGATTATGTGCAAAGGTCTTTTCGTGAATTGCAAAACGGGGATCAGGAGCCGGGAATCCAGCATAGGAGTATGGAACAACTACTTCACGCAAAACCAGACAGGGATCCTCAATCTACCCGGATCGAACTTGAACTTGAGCGCTTGGGCGGGAAATGTGCTAAACAATCTATCAGCCAACATTGCCTTCTTTGGGTCTGATCGCTATAAGGCAGCAGTGCAACTGGTCGGCGGCCACAATGACTTCTATCATCTGTTTAATGACGTTACCAATGATCTTGCCTACGACTTTTCCTTTGACGCCAATTATTACAACTACTCTGTTCCCACCGGTAATGCCATCATTGACGTAAGTTGGAACTGGTTCGAGGATAGCAACGTCCGATGGATCCACCCGGATAACGTTAACTATACATATTATGGCGATCTCGATCCAGCCAATAACAGCCCTGCTCCTCCACCTCCCAATGACCGGCTTTGCGCTGCCCTGGATTTGGAAGCCCAGTCAGATTATCCAGGGGCAACGACCCTCTATAAAGCGATACTTGACGAACATCTGGAGATTGAGAAGCGATACCTGCCCAGCGCTGCCGAAGGTGTTTTCCGGCTATCCAATCTGGTCAACTTTCCTGACTGGAACGCTCCGGATTACTTCGATGCCAAAGCCATACAATATGCCATCGATGACCCCTATCTCAGCAGGTTGCTCAAGGACTATCTGGGTAAAACTCTCATCATCGCCAAAGAGTATCAGGCTGCGATCGACTTGATTCAGCTGCGCATTGACAATCCAGAGAGCGAGGTGGATTCCCTGCTGGCGGTGTTGGACTTGGAAATTGTGCTGCAACTGGCGGCGATGGACGAAGGCAGGCAGAGTGTCAGCACCCTCTATGTCCAGTATCAGTATCCCGACTTGGGTGTGTTTGAAGCGCGGCATCAGGAACATCTCGATCAGTATTGCGAGTTGGTCCATTCCGGCAATCCGCTCAACACACCTGTTTCACCTGAACCCGTGATCACCACAAACTATCCCAATCCCTTCAATCCCTCCACCTCCATCAGATTCAGTTTACCAGAGCGCAGTTTGGTGAAAATCAGGGTATTTAATTCCCGGGGTCAGTTGGTGAGAAATCTGCTGGATGACATCCGGGAAAAGGGACAACACACAATCGTTTGGGACGGCAAAGACGGTTTCGGATGCAGCGTTAGTTCTGGTATTTATTTCATCCGCTTGGATTCCGGTGGTCAGGGATCTACCCGGAAAGTTATGCTGCTGAAGTAGGAGGAATAATGACTGTCGCTGGTTGGGGTGAGGATGCAAGCATAGAATAACTGGAGCCCCGCATGTAAAGGAATCCCCAAGGCTACCCGTTGAACAATGTGAAGAATGATAATTCTACTAACTCTGAAATAGAACACTTAGCGCTTCACAAAGCGACACCAAGGCTCGTTACTTGAGATGTATCAGAAAACAAGTGGCAGTTCGTGATCACTGAATATCTGATGAAGATCTTGGTGTCCGATTTGCAAAAAGTGTTATACTGAATTTGCAAAAACGGTGATACTAGATTTTTAAAAAAGGTTGAGACTGGATTTGCAAAAAGGGTGAAACCGATTTGCAAAAAGGGTGATACTGGGGTCTCACCCAAAACAGCAGTTTGCAACGAAAGTGATACTATTTGCAATTTCACTTGATACTTATAAACTATCCTGTGGATCCTGTCGATCCTGTCATCCGTGTTCCTATTCAAGATCCCCCCGCAAAAAACTGCTTGACATCCCCGCCCCTCCGCCTATCCTTTGCCCCAGTTAAATAATTTCCCGATCAAGATTTTTTTCTTGGGGAGTCAAAATTGATAAGACAGCTCAGCTTCGTAGCGCTTCTCCTGTGTTTTTCCCCCCTGTTGGCCACGGTCACGCACCACTACAGCCTCAAAGCGCCCACGCTCAAAACCGGCGAATACACCCGGATCCTGCTGGAGGACGCCACCCTGCTCGGTGAACCCGGCTCCCCTGCCCTGCCCTGGATGGGAACCAAACTGCTCCTGCCCCTCGGAACCCAGGCCAGCCAGGTCTCGGTGGAACGCTCGGAACCGCTCTACTTCAGGTTGGATCAGCCCCTCGAACCCATCCAGCCCCAGTATCCGCTTTCCCTGGAGGAAATCCCAGATCCACTCCCGCCGGATCCCGCTGTATACTCCTCAGCCTCAACCTGGCCAAGCACCTATCACTCCGGCCCCCACACCCAGTTCCTGAGCGGCCATCCCCTCAATTTCACCGCCGTCTGCCCCTTCGACTACAACCCCGTCAGCGGCGAACTGGTCTTTTATTCCCGGATCACCGTCAGCGTGGAGACCGCCTCCGCGGCCAGATCCGCTGAAGCCTTGTCCTTCCTCAAAGAGGACGCCTTCACCGCCGCCCGGCTTCAACGCGCGGTGGACAATCCCGCCGCCCTGCCCCGTTACGCCGCTCCCACCACCGGTTATGAATACCTGATCATCCACGACGCGGCCAAGGCCGACCTCTGGCTGCCGCTCAAGGCCCTTTACGAAGCCCGGGGAATGAATGTGCTGATGAAATCCATCCAGTCCGTCTACGCGGAAAGTACCGGAGCCACAAATCCCGAAAAGATAAGGAATTACCTTATCTCACTCTATACCGCCAACACCCTCCGCCATGTTTTTCTGGCCGGCGACACCGATGTGATCCCCACCCGCGGCCTCTACGTGGTCTCCGGAAGCTACACCGACCAGAACCTTCCCGCGGACATCTATTTCAGCTCTCTGGACGGCAACTGGAACGCCGACGGGGACGCCCTCTGGGGCGAGATCGGCGAGGCCGACCTCATCCCGGAACTCGCCATCGGCCGCTTTTGCTACAACGACGACACCGAGATCGCCAATTTCCTGGCCAAACTCACCTCCTACCTGAACGCGCCGGTGGAGAGCGAAACCACCATGGCCCTCTTCCTCGGTGAAAAGCTGAGCTCCAATCCCCTCACCTGGGGCGGAAACTATATGGATGAACTGATCGGGGGGAGTTCCGCCAACACCTACACCACCACCGGGATCCCCGCCAGTTGGACCAACGCCACCCTCTACGACCGGAACGCCACCTGGTCCAAGACCACCCTCTACCCCTATCTCAGCCAGGGTTACAACTTCGTGAACCACCTCGGCCACGCCAACACCGGCTACGGCCTGCGGATGTTCAGTGAGGACGTCACTCCCACCAACATCGCCAACGCCGGCGTAACTGAAAACTACTCCATCATCTCCACCCAGGGCTGCTATTCTGGCGCTTTCGATTCCGAGTGTATCGCGGAGAAATTCACCTCCATCCCCACCGCCGCCGTCGCCATGTTTGCCAATTCCCGCTTCGGCTGGTACGCCCCCGCCTCCACCAACAGCTCGTCCCAACACTTTCACCGCCAGTACCTCGACGCCATCTTCGGAGAGGGGATAAACGCCCTCGGCGAAGCCATCACCGACGCCCGGATCGACCTCATCCCCTTCACCCAAAATTCCGGCGTGATGCACTGGAACCACTACGAGATCACCCTCTTCGGCGATCCCGCCATGAAAGCCTGGTCGGATACGCCCGCCGCCCTCACCGCCCAGCTTCCAGCCCTTTGGACCAGCGGACTCGACCACTATCAGATCCCCACCAACGCCCCCGGCGCCAATCTGAGGATCAAGGCCGGGGCGAATTTCCTTTACGAAACCACCGCCGACGCCGCCGGAATGGTCTACCTTCATCTGCCCCAGGTGATCGCGCCCGGAACCTATGACCTCTTCATCACCGCCAACAACCGCTACCCCTGGCACACCCAGATCACTTTCCAAGGCAGTTCTGAACCTTACCTAACGGTAACGGGGACAAAGTTTTTGGACTCCGACGGGCTGCACCAGTCCGGCGAGGAGATACCCCTCACCGTCACCCTCAAAAACGCCGGACTCACCGCCCAGGCGAACCCCGGAAACCTTATCCTCACCACTTCCTCTCCTTATGTCCAGATCATTGGCGGAAGCCACTTGTTCCAGCCCCTGGCCGCGGGGGATTCCCTGGTGATCGCGGACGTCTTCCGGATCGCCGTCACAGGCGGCTTTGCCGACCTCAGCCAGGCCCAGTTCCTCCTCACCGCCACTTACGATTCCCACGAGACAGAGTCCCACGCCTGGCTCACCCTCAACGCCCCCGTCCTGACCCTCACGGCGTATCAGGCTGCCAACCCCACCTGGCAGATCCAGCCAGGCGATTCTCCCACCGTGTCTGTAAGCCTCGCCAACAGCGGCTCCGGCCAGGCTTCCCAGCCTCTGCTCCAGCTTACCTGCGCCAGCCCCTACGCCACGCTTTCCACTCTGTCTCCCACCCTCTCCGCGATCGCCCCAAACGCCCAGCCCGTCTATCCCGCGGCCTTCACCCTGGCCATTTCCCCCACCGCCCCGCTCAACGCTCCCATCCTCGTGGAATACACTCTCTCAGCCGAAAGCGGGCCCTCCTCCGCGGGCGAATTCCGGATCTACATCAGCGAAAGCGGATACCATTTCGAGAACAACCTGCTGGGCTACACCAGCGTGGACCTGAACCCCGCCTACTTCAACCAGTGGCACCGCGATCCCCAGCGCAACCACTCCGAGAACGGCGCTTTCGCCCTCAAGTTTGGCGGACCCGGTCCCCTCTTCTATGAAGACAGCTCCTACGGCGCCTTGGAAAGCCCCGATTTCATGCTGGGAGCGGATTCCGAGCTGAGATTCCATCACTGGATGAATGCGGAGGCCAAGTGGGACGGCGGCCTGCTGCAGATGTCCCTGAATGGCGGCGACTGGTTCCAGCTCACCCCCGTGGACGGCTACAACAGCTTTATCACCGCGAATCCCGCCTCGCCTTTCACGGCCGGAACCCTGGTCTGGAGCGGCTTTTTCGGCTGGACCGAAGCTGTCTTCGACCTCTCCGCCTTTTCCGGCCCGGCCCGCTTCCGCTGGGTCTTCGGCTCCGACGGCGGGCTCTCCTACGAAGGCTGGTACATCGACGATATCGTGTTCAGCACCGGCCCGCCCTCCCCAAAAACGCCCCAAAACCTCACTGTTTCGCCTTCCCCGACAGGCTTCCAGCTGACCTGGGCCGCCGTTGTCGAAAACATGTGGAACGAACCCCTGATACCCGATCACTACCAGGTTTACCGCGCCACCGACCCCTCCGGACCCTGGGAACTGATCGCCACAACCCCGGAACTCTTCCATCTGGATGAAACCCTCTTGGAGCGCGCCTTTTACCGCGTGACCGCCGTTAAACTCTGAAGCGAAGGCCCGCGGAGGATATCAGGTTCATCCCGCGGGTGGATTCCCCGCCAGATGGCGGCGGGCCAAGATTTCCCTTGACATCTGATCGTGACCTCTGAAATATTGCCTCCCAAATCTTGAAGCATGGGAGGTCGCGATGCTGAACTCTGTTATCAGGCTTGCGGCGATCATTGTTTTTCTTGTCTCCGTCCAGGTTTAGGCGGCCCAAACCGCGGAGTGGACCTGGGTTGCCCACGCGGGGGCCGCGGGTACCAACGGCAGTTTCGGGATCTCCGCCGATCCCGCCGGAAACAGCTACGTCACCGGCTACTTCTTTGGCAGTCCCAATTTTGGCGCCACCAATCTGGACAGTCAGGGCGACGAGGATATCTTCGTGGCCAAGGTTTCCCCCTCCGGGGAATGGCTCTGGGCCGTCAGCGCCGGAGGAGTGGACGATGATGAGGGCCTCAGCGTTTCCTATGACAGCGCCGGCAACGTGTGCGTGGCCGGGGATTTCTACGGCCAGGTCGCCTTTGGCTCCACCACTCTCACCAGTTATGGCTCGGGCGACATCTTCGTGGCTAAACTCGATACGGCGGGAAACTGGCTTTGGGTCAAAAACGCCGGGTCCACCCACCAGGACGATGCTCTCGCGCTGGATCTCGACTCTGCCGGAAACGCCTTGGTGTCAGGCTGGTTTAACGGGACCGCCGCTTTCGGGACTCACTCCCTTACTGTTTCCGGCGGTGATGTCTTCGACATCTTCACCGCCAAGCTCGATCCCGCCGGAAACTGGCTCTGGGCCGTCAGCGCCGGCGGAACGCAGGATGACCAGGCCTGGGGGATCAGCGTCGATCCCGCCGGTAACTCTTTTGTAACGGGATACTTTGTGGGAACCGCCGCTTTCGGCGCTCACAACCTCACCGGAACTGGTGGGGCGGATGTCTTTGTGGCCAAATTGGATCCTGAAGGCAACTGGCTTTGGGCGAACCAGGCCGGCGGCGCGGCTCACGATTTCAGCTATGGCGTGTCCGCCAACCCCGCCGGAAACTGCTTTATCACCGGAATGTTCAACGGACCCGTGACCTTCGGCGGAACCTCGCTCAACGGCGTGGAAGCCGAACTCTTCACCGCCAAGATCAGCGCCGCCGGCGACTGGATGTGGGCGAAAAGCGCCGGGGGCGAAGGCTGGGACTGGGCCCGGGGCGTGGCCGCGGTGTGCGACGGCTCTTGCCGGGTGACCGGAACCTTCGGCCTGGTGGCCGCTTTCGGACCGCTTCAGGTAACCGCCTTCAGCCCCGACGACATCTTCGTGGCCAGGATCAGCTCCGACGGAACCTCGGCGGATGACCCCCTTTCCCCCGGTATCGGCGATCAGGTCTGGCTCTCAGGCGTTTTCCCCAATCCCCTGCGCTAAGGCGCGAGCGCCTCCGCCAAAGCCTGGCTGCCCTCCGGCCCTTCCGGTTCCCTCGCGCTTTACAACCTCCGCGGACAGCGCCTCCACACCCAAGAACTCGGCCCCGGCGAACATCAACTGGACCTGCCCCTGGCCGGCCTGCCCTCCGGCGTCTACTTCCTCCGCCTCGCCGCGCCCCCCGGAGCGGTCACCAAAAAGATCATTTTGCTGGATTGACCCGCCCAGAGAGCTCTCCCGTACGCCCCTTGCCCGCCTCCCCTTGAGTTCCCGCCTGTTCATCGGGTTGTTAAGGGGAGGTTAATGGGTTGTTCATGGGTTGTAATTTTGGGCGGGATGAGGGTGGTGTGCGGTGGTGAAGTGTTGGAGTGGTGGGGTGGTGGCGGGGTGTGCGTGGGGAGTTGGTGTGTGGTTTTTTGTAGCATAAGCTTCAGCTTGTTGGCTGCCCGGAATTCATTCCGAGGCATGAGATAACAGAGAGGTTTTTAACACAGAGGCACAGAGAGAGGGAGACACAGAGGATCCTTTACCACAGAGAAAAACAGAGTAACAGCAGAGGTTTTTTTTAAAAACAGAGAGACAGAGGGACAGAGTTTTATGTAACATAAGCTTCAGCTTGTTGGCTGCCCGGAATTCCGGGGTCCTCGCGGGCGAGCGAAGCGAGTTCGTGGGGTGGTTTATCCCGAGGCAGGAAAGAATGGAACACGGATGACGCGGATCGACAGGATCAACGCGGATTCCGTAGTTGTTGGGTTGAAAAGCCCCGGGGTGTCATTCCGGGGTGGCGTTTTAACGCCGGGGCCCCGGAATCCAGACGGTTTGGGTAATGCCCTTACAGGGAATCGACACAGACGCAGTCTGTATCGATCCCGCTTTGTTGGGATCGGAAGTTTGGCTATTCCCGCGAGGGCTGGATTCGGTCACTACGTTCCGGAATGACGTGGGTTTGGGGCGGGGTGGAGGAAAGGACGGGATTGGCTATTCCCGCCAGGGCTGGATTCCGGGGCCCCTGTCGCTGGCGCGACCTCCCCGGAATGACAGGCTCGGG
Source organism: uncultured Candidatus Cloacimonadota bacterium (assembly GCA_964631015.1). Classification (GTDB taxonomy): domain Bacteria; phylum Cloacimonadota; class Cloacimonadia; order Cloacimonadales; family Cloacimonadaceae; genus Syntrophosphaera. Next base: position 7,777 of record CAZVXH010000006.1, read on the forward strand.
GCGGGGTGGTGGAAATATAAATCTGTTAATCCGTTCAATCCGTAAATCCGTATTAAATGAAAATGCCCGGCTACAGCGGAAGTCCAAGCTCGCTTCGCCCGCTGGACTCCAGCTTGGCGCTCGCTGGACGCCAGCGCTTCGGAATCGATTGAAAACACAGGGTGTTCATGGCGCGAAACCCTATCAAACCCTTGTTTAGAGCGGCTTTGAGGCATGAGAGACACCAAAATGGCTTCTCTCCCCTCCCCGCCGGAGAGGATCAGTCAGGCATGCTGGATAGTATGCGAGTAGTGTAAATGCTATATTTATATATATTTATATCATATATTTATTATATTATTTTATATTATATTATCATTATATTAAAACAGAAGACCTTCCAGCCTCCAGCACCCTCCAGGATGAGCCCTGAACGCAGAAATGCTACCAAGCCTGGTCCAGGATCTTTCCCCAACCGGGTCCGGGATCTTTCCCCAATCGGGTCCAGGATCTTTCCCCAACCGGGTCCAGGATCTTTTCCCGCCAGGAGCTGTGTGAAAACCTGCTCATAGTCCCGGAGGGACGTTATTTCAGATAGAAGCGTTGGTTTTTGTTGATTGCATGAGTCCCGTAGGGACGCTATAACTCCGATATGCCGTCCCTCCGGGACTCGGGGGGCATTTCCGAACCCGTGTGCTATCTAAAATGCCGTCCCTCCGGGACTCGGGGGCATTTCCCAGACCTGGGGTGCTATCTGAAATGCCGTCCCTCCGGGACTCCTGCCTGGCACTCCTGCCCCACTCAATTTGAACATGAGCCCAATATTTACTCTTCCGGGCCGGGGGGAGGAGAAGCCATTTTTGGTGTCTTTTATGCCTCAAAGCCTCTCAGAGTAAGGGAATTATAGGGTTTCGCGAAATGAATGGCCTGTGTTTTCAAAAAACAAAAAAAAGGGGGAGGGACATGCCCTCCCCTCCTTAGCCCGGGGTTTATCTGGCGTTCTCATGGCCGGGCCTCCATGATTCCAGGATGGCCGGGTGGATGGCATACATCTTGCCAGACCTGTTTTTGGACGTTTGGTAGGTTTCCACCTTCACCGCCTCGCGTTCGATGAGGGTTTCCACGGCGGCCATGAACTCGCGCTTGTTCATGTGCGCGCTGTTCATCAGCTTGGTGTGGGGCGCCTGTCCGCCGTATTTGTGGACGATGAGTTCCACCAGCCTGCGTTCGCCGGCCAGTTTGTCCTGGTCTTCCAGCAGCCTCAGCAGGGGCAGGGTGTTGCGCAGGTAGAAGTTGCACAGTTCCATTGCCCTGATGGCGACCTCTCCGCTCACGCGCAGTTCGTCGGCGAAGAATTCGCCCACCTGGTTGTTGTCCAGGGCGTTTTTCAGGCGCCCGGCGTTTTCGGCCAGGGTGTCGATGGCGCAGAACTTGAACCAGTATCCGTCGTAGATACGGGTGAAGTAGCTGAGCAAGGCATCGTTGCCGCGGCTGAACACGCGGGCGTAAAGCCTGGCGTATTCGAGGTCGCGGAACTCTCTGGCCTCATCGGAGAGACGCAGCTGATAACAGCCGGGGATGGCCCTCCACAGGCGGAAGTATTTTTGCTCAAAGACGGCCAGGGCTTCGGCGAGGTCAAAATCCGCGCCGAGGCTGAGGTCGATGTCTTTTAGCTCGATCTCTCCCGCGTTGTAGTAGAGGAAGCGCTGGAGGAAGCCGGACAGCAGGTCAGCGCTGTCCCCCACGTTTTTGTAGAGCCATCCTTCCGTGGTGGCGGCCGCGATGGACAGGGCGGGTTTGCGTATACGCTCGAACCTTTCGCGGTTGCTCACCGTGCGGTTCACGCCGTCGTAGAGCTCGGTTACCGTCTGTTTGTAGCTGGCGTTGTAGCTTTTGTTCATCTCGGCCAGCCAGCCGCCGATCTCGTTGTGCACGAAAAGGCGGCAGGGGTTTTCAGCCAGGTAGCTGAGCATCTTGGACAGGGTGATGGCGTTCATCAGCTGGGTCTGGCGCTCATACTCGACGGCAGGCAGGTCGTCCAGCGCGTTTTCATGGGGCTGAACGGTGTAGCCGGCGAACTGCAGCGCCGTGGACTTGCGGCTGATGCCGCTGCGCCCGATGAGGCAGCTCCAGATGTTTGGATACACGCGCGTGTGCTTGTTCAGCATGTAGACGCGGTTGCCCAGGTTCACCGCCGCGAAGGGCAGCCAGGCCGTTACCAGCATCCCCGCTTTGGCGTCGGTGCAGGGTTTGGTGAAAGAAAGGTACTCCTCCACCACCGGGGGAAGGAAATCCTCTTTCAAAGGCACCGGCCTCGGTTTGCCGAAGAGATCCAAAAGCTCTTCGGCCTCCAGCTCCGCCTCGCTTCGAAGCGCGATCTTCGACAGCGGAGTTACGCTTGTAATTTGCTCATCCCAAGCTCTCGCGTCGGCCTTGGCCTCCGCCTGGGATCCTGGATTGTCGCTTCCATGCAGCGACATCGGGTTTGGGTTGGAATTCATATGAATCCTCCTTTGTTTTATTTGGACGGCCATGGCCGCCCAGGTTAAAACTTTTACCAGCGATCCCGGGAATTTGAGCTTGCATAAGATCCAGCGCGTTTGGGCGGAGTTTCCCGCTTTGCCCAAAAACGGGGCTTCTTTGTTATGGTCCCACTTATCACACAAGCATTTCACACTATGCGCTGGAGAAGGCAGTGATTTTGGCAGGCCCAAAATATATCCCTCTATTCATAGTGGGTAACATTTGGCGGCAGGGGGATTTTTTTTTGCCAAGGGGGTCGGGGCTGAGTTTTTTTAGCTTTGTGTAGGCTGCCCCCTATTGAATAAGGGGTCAGAAAACCGGGGGATATCAAGAGAAAAAAAGGGAATTCGTCACGGTAAAGCGGAGAAAAAGGGAAATGGGTTCGGAAAAAGAAGAATAGAACAGGGATGAACAGGATGAACGGGATGAGGGGGATGAAAGAATGGAACGCGGATAACAGGATCGACAGGATCCACGCGGATTACGCAGTTGTTGGGTTGAAAAGCTCCGGGGTGTCATTCCGGGGTGGCGTTTTAACGCCGGGGCCCAGGAATCCAGACGGTTTGGGTAATGCCCTTTCAGGGAATCGACACAGACGCAGTCTGTATCGATCCCGCTTTGTTGGGATCGGAAGTTTGGCTATTCCCGCGAGGGCTGGATTCGGTCACTACGTTCCGGAATGACGTGGGTTTGGGGCGGGGTGGAGGAAAGGACGGGATTGGCTATTCCCGCCAGGGCTGGATTCCGGGGCCCCGAGGGCTGAAGCCCTCACCCCGGAATGACAGGCTTGGGGCTGGGTGCCAATGGGTTCGCTGTAGTCCAAGCCCGCTGCGCTGATCTGCTGAAGTCGAGCGAAGCATGAGCCTCGACTCGAGCAAGTTCATTCATCAAGTTCGCTGTAGTCCAAGCTCGTGACTCGCTGGACTCCAGCTAATCCTCCCACTTTCCGGGCAAAAAGAAGAGCGGGACCTGGGGTGGTCCCGCTCGCTGCGTCATAGACGCTTTCGAGGAGTGGATGCTTAGTCGGGTTTTGGGGTTTGGGAAAGTTTTTCGGCTGTGGTGATGAGGCTGAGGAATTCCTTCTTATAGCCGCCGGGATCGGCGCCCAGGTTGTCCGTGGCGAGGGAGCGCACCATATCCCAGGTGAGGGCGGCCTTGTGTTCGCTGTTCTGGAGCAACATGGCGTAGCCCAGCACGGCGGCGGAGAAGTTGAAGGCGCGGGAGACGTCGGCCAGGCCGAGGGTTTTGTTGTAAACCGGGGTTTCGAGGGGGATGGAGGTATCGCCGTCGGGCAGCTTGTAGCGCAGTTTCACGGTCATGATCTCGGGCGAGTTTTTGGCCTCGGCGGTGATGGCGATGCTTTGGTATTTGAGGGGATCGATACCGGGAATTTCCTCCTTGGAATTGGCGGGCACGATCTCGTAGATGGCGGTCACGGAGTGTCCGGCGCCCAGTTCCCCGGCGTCTTTGGCGTCGTCCTTGAAGTCCTCGTCGCGCAGCAGGCGGTTCTCATAGCCGATCAGGCGGTAATATTTCACGTGGGCGGGGTTGAATTCCACCTGGAGCTTCACGTCTTTGGCGATGGTGTAGAGGGTGGCGCCCAGCTCGTTAACCAGCACCTTTTTGGCTTCCATAAGGTCGTCGATGTAGGCGTAGTTGCCGTTGCCCTTGTCGGCCAGAAGTTCCAGCCGGTTGTCCTTGTAGTTGCCCATGCCGAAGCCGAGCACGGTGAGGAAGACGCCTTTGTTGCGGTTATCCTCGATGAGCTGGGTCATGTCGGCATCGGAGGAAACGCCGATGTTGAAATCGCCGTCGGTGCAGAGGATGATGCGGTTGTTTCCTCCGGGGATGAGGTTTTGGACGGCGGTTTTGTAAGCCAACTGGATACCCGCCCCTCCGGCGGTGGAGCCACCGGCCTCGAGGTTGTTCAGGGCGGCGGAGATCAAAGTTTTTTCCTCTCCGGAAGTGGAGGGCAGCACCAGCCCTGCCGCTCCGGCATAGACCACGATGGCGATCCTGTCCTGTGGCCTGATGTTTTCCAGCAGCAGTTCCATGGATTTTTTTACCAGGGGCAATTTGTTCGGATAGTCCATGGAGCCGGAAACATCCAGCAGGAAGACGAGGTTGTTGGCGGGGGCTTTGCTCATGTCGATCTTTTTGCCCTGGAGGCCGATGTGCACAAGGTTGCGCTTCTGGTTCCAGGGGCAGACGCCCATCTCGGTGTAAACGGAGAAAGGCGTGTCGCCCTGGGGCTGGGGATAGTCGTAGTCGAAATAGTTTAGGATCTCTTCCACCCGCACTGTGTTCGGGGTGGGAAGTTCGCCCTGGTTGAGGAGGCGGCGGATGTTGCTGTAGGTGGCGGTGTCCACGTCGATGGAGAAGGTGGAAAGGGAGTCCGCCAGAGGACTGTGAAAGATGTTCGGGGTGATGGCGTTGTAGTCTTCGGTGTTCCAGTCCGGGGGATACTGGCCGGGCGAGGGCAGCGAGGCCAGGGTGTAACCTCCGTCGGCCATTTCATACACGGTGGCTTGCATTTCATTGGCTCGTCCGCCGCGAACGTGGATCTCGCCCACTTTAGTCACGCCGGACTGCAATTTGGCCACCACGGGTTCAGGCACCAGCGTTCCCGCTTTGAGGCGGATGTTCAGGATGGCCGTGCGTCCGGCTTTGACGTCCACCCGGTCCCTTTTCCACAGCTCAAAACCTTCCATGGAAGCGTGAATGAGGTATTTTCCGGGGATGAGGCCGCGGGCGAGGAAATTGCCCTGGGCGTCCGAACTCACCAGCGCCACACGCCGAAAGTCCAGATAGCACTCGATCTTCACGTTCGCCAGCGCGGTACCGGCCTCGTCGCGAACCACGCCGCTGACGATTCCGGTTCCCTGGCTTTGGGCCACTCCGAAGCTGAGCAGCAGCGCGGCCGCCAGCAGTAGCAACATCTTCTTGGTCATCATTCCTCCCAAAGGAAAATCTGCGTCTGTAGCTAATACTTTCGGATGACCGTTTTCCTGTCAACAATTTTTGGGCTCATGTTCAAATAGAGTGGGTGGAAGTGTCGTCATCCCAGCCGTCATCCCAGCGTAACCGTCATCCCAGCGAAGGAGGCTGTGTGAAAAGCAGAGAGAAAATTCCGTAAAAGTCCCGTAGGGACGGAATTTCAGATAGCACCCAAGTCCGAAAAATGCCCCCGGAGTCCCGTAGGGACGGCATATTGTAATCTGATATTCATATAAACCACAATGATATACGTATCATATATGTCGTCCCCAAGGGACTCACGTAAAACATCATGAAACCAACGTGTCTATCTAAAATAGCGTCCCTCCGGGACTTTGAAAAGAGTTTTCACACAGCCTCGAAGGCGGGGATCCAGCCATTTCGGACCACGTAGCGCAGGATGCCGATCCTGCGGATGAGTTGTCGCAGCATTTGCATGCTGCGTTACGACTGGCGTAATCCCCTCAAAAGAACTGGATGCCAGCCTACGCTGGCATGACGGCTGTATCCCCCCCCATAAATGAACCTTAGCCCAATTTGACCGGATACAAAAAAGGGGAGGACCTGAGATCCTCCCCTGAACAGGATTTGGCTGCTATATCAATAGAGGGAGTAGCTGAAGCCGAGGCCCAGGACCTCTTTCCACTGGACGTCCGGATGTTGTTCCTTGTCGTAGAGGACGTCGAAGTTCAGGTTCAGGCTGATCATCTTCCAGAGGTTGAAGCTGAGCAGGTTTTCCCACTTGTAATCGAGGGCTTTCCAGTTGTCTTCGCCGGCCACGGCGTTGGATTTGAACAGGGCTTTGTAGCCGGTGAGCTTGGAATTGTAGCTGGCGTTCAGCAGGCCCAGGATCTGTTTGAATTCCACGATCCCTTCCACACCGCTGTCGACGGGGATGCCTTCCACGCGGCGATTCCAGTTTTCACGCACGGCGGCGCCGACGCGGACGTTCAGCTTGGTCTTTTCGGCGTCGATGATGGTTTTCATGATGCCGGCGCTTTCGGTGAACAGGACGGGGTTCACGATCAGGGTGGTGGCCCCGGCCTCATCCAGGATCTGGGAATCCGCGCGCAGCGAGAGGTAGGGGTCCACGAAGGTTTTCAGCGTGAACTGCATCAGCGATTCGAAGGCGATCTGGTCGGTGGATTTCAGGGGCTTTTCCCAGTAGGTTTCGCCCAGCAGGTCTTCCTTCTGAAGGTGGGTTTGGCCAAAGGCGATCTTCAGGGTGTTCTTGTTTTTCAGCCACTCGGCCAGCTGTTTCTGGGCCATGTTGTTCATGGTGGCGGCCCAGGTGATGTTGCTCAGCTCGGTACCCGCCCAGTTGTCGCTGAACTGGCTTTGGGTGAGGTTCAGCATGATGTCGGAATCGATCTCCCAGGCTTCGGCGCCGAGGCTGGCGAAGGCCAGCAGGGCCAGCGCGATGATGATAAATCTGAGGTTCTTCATGCTGTCTCCCTTAAGCCCAGATACCAGCCGTGGTAAGGGCTTGGCGGATCTTTTCGTAAAGGTCGGACTGCACCGCGCCCATGTCCGCGTTGTTCACGTGAGCGCCTACGCCATATTTGATCTCGGCGGCGCTGGCTTCAGCGATGCCGATGGAGGGGGCCGGATCTTTCAGGATGCGGCTGTCGGCTTCCAACACGCCCTTCAGGATCTCGCGGCCTTTGTTCAGGTCGGTGGTTCCGGGCACCACGATGGCCAGCTCGATCTTGCGGGTGGGCATGGCGGAAAAGTTGGTGACGGCCCCGCCGGAGATGGCGCTGTTGGGAACCAGGATCTTCTTGTTGTCGCTGGTGAGGATGGTGGTGCTCAGGATGCCTATGTCGTGAACGGTTCCGGTTTGGCCACCCGCGATCACGGAGTCGCCAACTTTGAAGGGACGCAGGCTGATCAGCATCACGCCCGCGGCCAGGTTGCTCAGGGTTCCCTGCATCGCCACGCCGATGGCCAGCACGGCGGCGCCGACGATCACCATGAAGGACGAGGTTTTCACGCCCAGCACACTGAGGGCGGAAAGCACCACGATCAGAAGCAGGATGGCATAGACAATGTTGCCCAGGAAGCCGGCGATGGTCTTGTCGGCCTTGCGCTTGATCATCAGCCCGCTGATGCCTTTGCTGATGGCTTTGGCGATGGCGTTGCCGATGAGGTAAACTATCAGGGCGATTACGAGCTTGATCCCGAAGTTGGCCAATTGGCCGGGCACCAGCTCCCAGTTAATGTGCATGAAATCCATTTTTTCTCCTTGGATTACGGCTTTCGCCGCCGGATGTTGTTTATGATACTGTAAATATAATCAGCATCTGTTACATGGGCAAGATATTTATCGGTCAATTGTCACGGAAGTTCATTTTTTCGGGGTCCTTCCCCTTCGGCTTCCGTTCCCTGATTGGCCGGTTAACTAAGTTCCCGCCCGGCCGGATTTGTCTGCCGGCCGTGGGCTGATGTTCAGTTCAGTTCTGGATACAGCGGGAATTTGTCGGTCAGTTCCCGCACCTCGGCTTTCATGGCGGCCAGGTATTCTTCGTTGGCATGGTTGTCGCGCACGCGTTTGATGAAGCCGGCGATCAGCTTCATTTCGTCCACGCCCATGTTCCTGGTGGTCACGGAGGGGGTTCCCAAACGCACGCCGGAGGCCACGAAGGGGCTGCGGGTGTCGAAGGGGACGGTGTTTTTGTTGGCAGTGATGCCGGCTTTGTCGAGGGCTTCCTCCATCTTTTTGCCGCTGGGGCCGCCTTCCTCCTCTGTGCCCATGTTCATCAGCATCAGGTGAGTGTCCGTGCCGCCGGAAACCAGTTTCATCCCTTGTTCCATCAAAGCCGCGGCGAGGGCCTGGGCATTGTCGAGCACCTGTTTCTGGTAGGTCTTGAATTCCGGCTGCAAAGCTTCGTGGAAAGCCACGGCCTTTCCGGCGATGGCGTGCATCAGCGGACCGCCCTGGATTCCGGGAAATACTCTGCCGTCGATCTCTTTGGCGTATTCCTCGCGGCAGAGGATGATCCCCGCCCGGGGTCCGCGCAGGGTTTTGTGGGTGGTCGAGGTCACCACGTCCGCGTAGGGAACGGGGTTCATGTGCAAACCGGCCGCCACCAGTCCGGCGATGTGAGCCATGTCCACCATCAGTTTGGCGCCCACCAGGTCCGCGATCTCCCGGAAGCGGGCGAAATCGATCTTGCGCGGATAGGCCGAAGCGCCGGCCAGGATCAGCTGCGGCTTGTGTTCTTTGGCCAGGGCTTCCAGTTCTTCATGGTCGAACTGCTCGCTGTCTTTGTTCACCTGGTAGTGGATGATGTTGTAGAACTGCCCGGAAAAGGAGAGCGGGTGGCCGTGGGTGAGATGACCGCCGTGGGCGAGTTCAAGGGAAAGCACGGTGTCGCCTGGTTTCACGAGGGCGAAATAGGCCGCCATGTTCGCTTGGGAACCGCTGTGGGGCTGAACGTTGGCGTGTTCGGCTCCGAAGAGCTGTTTGGCGCGTTCGATGGCCAGACGCTCCACTTCGTCGATGTACTCGCAGCCGCCGTAGTAGCGGCCGTAGAGGTCGTAATTGATCTTGCCGGTCTTTTTGCTCCAGCGGTAGGGGTAGCCTTCGGCGTATTTGTTGGTCAGAACGCTGCCCTGGGCCTCCATCACCGCCTGTGAGGTGAAGTTTTCGGAGGCGATCAGTTCCAGATTTTCGCGCTGGCGCTTCAGTTCAGCCGCCATGGCAGCGTAGAGTTCCGGATCTTGTCTTTGGATGTGTTTCACTGTTTATCTCCTTCCAGTAGCTTGATTTTTTGGACCCTGCTTTGGTGCCGGCCGCCCTCAAACATCGCGCTGAGCCAATTGTTCACTATCTCCAGGGCGTAGGGCACCGCGGTGAAGCGCCCGGCCAGGCAGAGGACGTTGGCGTCGTTGTGGATGCGGGAAAGGCGGGCCAGATCGGTGTTCGTGCACAGAGCGGCGCGAATGCCCCGGACCTTGTTGGCTGTGATGCTCATCCCGATACCGCTGCCGCAGATCAGGATGCCCCGTTCGGCCTTGCCGGCGGCCACAGTTTTGGCCGCGGGGGCGCCGGTGTCCGGATAATCCATCGAGTCCACCGAGTGGGTGCCGAAATCTTCGAACTCATGTTCCGGAAAGGCCCTTTTGATGGCTTCCTTGAGTTCGTAGCCGGCGTGATCGCTTGCTATCGCTATTTTCATATTTCACCTGCCATGAGGCACGAAAGTGCCACACTGTAGTATTTTGAGGCCGTGCTTTCGCTTCTGCTCATCACGACCACGGGTTTGCTGGTTCCCTGGATCAGCCCGGCCAGCTCGCCCTGCGCGAACAGCATCAAGCCTTTGTAAAAACTGTTGGAGGCTTCCAGGTTCGGAAAGATCAGAATATCCGCGTCTCCGGCGATGGGAGAGCTTACGCCCTTGATCTCTCCTGCGGTGGGATCGCAGGCCAGAAAGATGTCCAGAGGCCCGTCCACCACGCAGTTTTTGATCTGCCCGCGCTCCGCCATCTTGGAGATGAGGGCGTATTCCAGGGTGTTGGGCAGGGCCCCGATCACCTTTTCCGTGCCGGAGATCAGAGCCACCTTGGGTTTGTCTATGCCGAAGCGGCGGGCCATCGCCACGCTGTAGTTCAGCATCGCGATCTTGTGGTCCAGATCAGGCTGGGGCAGCACCGCTGTGTCGCTTAGGAAAAGCAGTTTGTGATAGCGGGGCACTTCCACCACGCAGACGTGGCTCATCACCGCTTTGGGGGGCAACAGCCCTTTTTCTTTGTGGAGCACGGCTTTCAGGAACTTGTCGGTTCCCACCAGCCCTTTCATCAGCACATCCGCTTCACCGTCCCGCACCATCCTCACGGCTTCCGTGGTGGCGGCGGCGTGGCCGGGAACATCCGCTATCTCAAAGCTGGATACATCGATCCCTTCCGCCTGGCAGCCAGCCACGATCCGCTGCCTGTCGCCCACCAGGATGCCCTGGATCAGGCCTTCGGCCACAGCCCGGGCCACGGATGACAACGTGTGGGAATCTTCCGCCGCGGCCACCGCGACGCGGGTCTTGGCGCCCAGGTTCCGAACGTGCCGGGCCAGCTCATCCAGCGAGCGGATGGGGTTCATTGCAGCCCCGCTCCGGCCAGCAGCGCCGCCAGAGCGATGGAATAGAGTTTGGAGCGTTCGCTGTCCCCTCTGGAGGTGAGCACGCAGGGCACCCGGGCGCCCATCACCACGGCGCAAAGCTCGCTGTCCATCAGCTTCACCACGGATTTGTAAAAACAGTTTCCGGCCTCGATATTGGGGAAGAGGATGCAGTCGGCGTCGCCGCAAACTTCGCTCTGCACGCCTTTGATCAGCGCGCTTTCCTTGTCCACGATGAGGTCGAAGCCCAGCGGCCCTTCCACGATCGCGCCTTTGATCTGGCCGCGCTGGGCCATCTTGGCGATGAGGGCGCCGTCCACGCAGGAGGGTATCTTCGGCAAGGTCTGTTCCGAAGCGGCCTGGAGGCCCACCTTGGGTTTCTCGATGCCCAGGAAATGGGCGGTGCGGATCAGATAGTTCGTGATGGCCACTTTCTGCGCCAGGTCTGGCAGCGGGATGATCGCCACATCACCGAAGATGAGCAGTTTGTGGTAGCTTTTGGGCTCCGCCACGGTCACGTGGGCAAGGATGGCACCGGGCTCCATCAGGCCGCGTTCCTTGTTCAGGATGGCCTTCATGTAGCGGTCGGTGCTCAGCAGGCCTTTCATCAGAAAGTCCCCCTCACCGGCGTTGATCATGTCCACGGCTTTGGCGGCGGCGGCGTCGACGGTGGAATTCACGATCCGAAAGACCGAGGGATCGATCTTTTCGGCTTCGCAAACCCTGTTGATGAGCTTTTCATCGCCCACCAGGATGCCTTCCACCAGGTCCATTTCCACGGCCTGATGCACCGCGCAGACGGTATGGGCGTCCACCGCCCAGGCAGCCACGAGGCGCTTGTTCGGCCTTGGCTGCAGGATCTCGAACATCTGGTCCAGTTTGGTGATCTGCATTAGTTCTCCACTTTTATTTTTAGCATATAAATCATCGTTCGGAACGGGCTCAAGCGCTGCTGTCCCCGCGCAGCCACAGCGGTTTGGCGCGCGTTTTCACCGTTTCGTGCAGCGTTTCGCCGCTGTTCGGATCCACCAGCCGCAGCGTGAGCCTAAAGATCAGCTGTTGGGGATCCGGGAGTTCTTCCAGCCAGCCGGTCAGCAGGGCGTCGGCCCCGCTTTCCAGCAGGGAAAGGTCTTGCAGCAGGATGCCGATGCTGTCCGCCGGCGGGGTTGCTTCTCCGCGGGGACGCACCAGCCGCACCTTGCCGCTGAGGAGCAATTCCCGGGCCAGGGCTGTTTCCAGGCCGCTGAGGCAGGCCTGGCCGGAGCCGCGGTGTTCCAGCGGGCGAAGCAGCAGGGCGGGAGCGCGGTTCGCGGCTGTGAAGCTTTCCCGCAGCCAGGCGCCGGCAACGATGTCCGCGGCCAGTTCCCGGGCCAGCAGGGTTTCGTCATCCTTGTTCCAGCTGTTGAGACGGCGCGAGCCGCAGCCGCTGAGGGCGAGCGCGCACAGCATCAAAACCAGAACTTTTTTCATTGTTATCTCCCTGCTTTGAACTAATATATCTGCAATTGACCGGGATATCCGGCCCAGAAACCCGTTTTTGTCCGGAAAAAATCATCTTTGCCGGGAGTTTTGATATTTGTCAAGTGCAATCTTCCGCCTCCCGTGGCCAGGGGAATTTTTTCCTTGTCAGATTCGGGGCTGTAATTATTTGTGAACTAAAGCCAAACCATAAGGAGTGAATCATGTCTGTTCCTATTCTTGTTGGGATCGTTATCGCCCTCTTTGTGATAACCCTCATTTCCCGCAGCATCATCGTGGTGCGTCAGGCTGAGGTCGTGATCGTGGAACGCCTGGGTAGATATTTCAAGACCCTGCCTTCCGGCATTCACATCATTGTACCCATTTTCGACAAGATCCGTCCCATCCACTGGCGCTACAACAAGGCGGATTACCGCGGCAACGTGGTCGTTACCCAGCGCCAGGAAAACCGCATCGACCTCCGCGAAACCGTTTATGATTTTCCCCGCCAAAACGTGATCACCAGCGACAACGTTTCCATCAACATCAACGCCCTGCTCTATTTCCAGGTCACCGATCCCTACAAAGCCGTTTACGAGATCGGCAACCTCCCCGAGGCCATCGAAAAACTCACCCAGACCTCGCTGCGTAACGTGATCGGCGAACTCACCCTCGATTTCACTCTCACCTCCCGCGACACCATCAACGCCAAACTACGCGACATTTTGGACGAAGCCACAGACAAATGGGGCGTGAAGGTCAACCGCGTGGAACTGCAGGAGATCCTGCCTCCGGAAGAGATCCGCACCGCCATGGAAAAAGAGATGCGAGCCGAACGTGACAAACGCGCCAAGATCCTCCAGGCCGACGGGGAACGCGAATTCCAGATCCGCGTGGCTGAAGGCGATAAAACCGCCAAGATCACCCGCGCCGAAGGTGAGGCCCAGGCCAAGCTGCTTGTGGCCGAGGCCGAACGCAAATCCATCGAACTCATCGCCTCCTCAGTCAAAGACAGCAAAACCGATCCGGCCCAATATCTCATCGCCCTCAAGTATGTGGCCGCCTTCTCCGAAGTGACCAAACAAGGCGACAAGACCGTCGTGATACCTTACGAATCATCCGCTTTGCTTGGTTCCGTGAAGACCCTGGCCAACATTTTCGAAAAATAAACAAAACCCAAGGAGACCCTAACCATGTCCGAAATTCTCTATATCAAGGGACGGGAAATACTGGATTCACGCGGTAACCCCACCGTGGAGGCCGACATCCAGCTGGAAAGCGGCGTGATCGCTCGCGCGGCCGTACCCAGCGGAGCTTCCACCGGCGAACGCGAAGCCATCGAATTGCGGGACGGCGACAAAGCCCGCTACGGCGGCAAAGGCACCCTCAAGGCCGTGGATAACATCGATAGCATCATCGCGCCAGCCCTCTGCGGCCTGGAATCCACCCACCAGGCGGAACTCGACCGCGTGATGCTGGCCCTGGACGGCACCCCCAACAAGGAAAAGCTGGGCGCCAACGCCATCCTGGCCGTTTCCATGGCCGCCGCCCGCGCCAGCGCCATCGAACTGGACCTGCCCCTCTACCGCTATCTCGGCGGGGTGGGCGCCGTGACCCTGCCCGTGCCGATGAGCAACATCATCAACGGCGGTTCCCACGCCGACAACAACATCGACATTCAGGAATTCATGATCATGCCCCTCGGCGCCACCTCCTTCCGTGAAGCCATCCGCATGAACGCCGAAGTCTTCCACGCCCTTAAAAAGATCCTCAAGGACCGCGGCCTCGCCACCGGTGTGGGTGACGAAGGCGGCTTCGCGCCCAACCTCGAGAACAACGAGGCGGCCCTCAAGATGATCGTGGAAGCCATCACCGCCGCCGGCTACAAACCCGGCGAGGAGATCTTCATCGCCCTCGATCCCGCCGCCTCCAGCTTCTGGATCGACGGTAAATACGCCTTCGAAGGCAAACTCACCTCCTCCGACGAACTTATCGCCTACTGGGTGGCCATGGTGGCCAAATATCCCATCGTCTCCATCGAGGACGGCCTCGCCGAAAACGACTGGGACGGCTGGGTCAAACTCACCGCGGCCCTCGGCGACAAGATCCAGATCATGGGCGACGACCTCTACGTGACCAACCCCGCCATCATCAAACGCGGGATCGCGGCCAAAGCCTCCAACAGCGTGCTCATCAAGCTAAACCAGATCGGCAGCATGCTGGAGACCATCGACGCCATCAACACCGCCCACAAAGCCGGCTGGACCTGCGTGGTCAGCCACCGCAGCGGCGAAACCGGAGACACCTTCATCGCCGACCTCGCCGTGGCCATGAACACCGGCCAGATCAAAACCGGCTCCATCTCCCGCAGCGAACGCGTGGATAAATACAACCAGCTCATCCGCATCGAAGAGGAACTCGGCGCTGCCGCCGTCTTCCCCGGAAAAGCCGTGATCAAACAACTCGGCTGATCATCCGCGGAACGCTTGACCATATCGACTGTGGCGGGAATTTTCCCGCCCCTTTCGTTTGGCTACCCGATTAGAGGAACGAAGGACTCACGCGCACATCCTGTCGCCCTTGCCTGCTGTGGATCACAAACAGAATTGGCTGCGGAAACGCGGCCACATTTTTCTTACAGCTTGCGTATCAGCCTCTTGTACGCCTCCCATTAACATCCCAAGGGAGCGTTGGGTTGTTAATGGGTTGTGGATGGGATGTGGATGGGAAGGGGCTAAGAGGGTTTCTATAAATGATGGGTAACAAAAAGGGGGGATTTTCCACGAATGATACGAGTGAATGGATCAGGGATGAACAGATTAACAGATGAACAGATGAACGGAGGATCGTGGCATAAGCTTCAGCTTGTTGGGTACCCGGGATTCATCCCGAGGCTTTTTGACAGGAACACGGAGGACGGGATCGACAGGATCAGCAGGATGGGAGTATCCACGAAATACACGAATTAGCACGAACTTATTGAAACCACACGGGCAAAAGCCGTTGGCCGCAATAATTTGCCCGGCTTGAGGACAGAGGGGAGACCAGTTTATTTGCCGACGCAGAAATTGGCGAAGATCTTGCCCAGCAGGTCAGGGTCGGCGGAGACGCCGAGGATCTCGCCGAGGGCGTTGGCGGCGGCGATGAGGTCGAAGGCGGTGAATTCGTAACCGGCGTGGCTGTCGAGGGAATCCAGGGCGCTGGTGAGAGCGGTGATGGCCCGTCGCAGCTCGGCCAGATGCCGGGCGTTGGTGACCAGAGGACGGTCCAGCGCGCCCAGTGGCAATTCGAAACGTTTCAGGATGGCTGCATGAAGGATTTCCAGGCCGGCGGGATCGAACACGGAGACCGGAAGGGCGAGTTCGGTGGTGGAGCCGTCACGCGAAGATCCCGACATGGTTTCAGCCAGTTCGGGATCAAGCAGGTCCCATTTACTGGCCAGCCAGAGGGTTTTGGCCGGTTCGGGTGAAAGGGCGGCGGTATCGGCGGTGGGAGCGGGTTCATCCACGGGGAGCAGAAAGAGGATCAGATCGGCTTCCCGCATCAGGGCGCGGCTGCGGTCGATGCCCTCGCGCTCGATGGGGCCGGCGTTTTCCCGCAGTCCGGCGGTATCGGAGAGGATGAGGTTGTAGCCGCTCAGGGAGACGCTTTCCTCCAGGTAATCGCGGGTGGTGCCGGGATGGGGCGTAACGATGGCGCGGTTGTAGCGCAAAAAGGCGTTGAATAGAGAGGACTTTCCGGAGTTGGGCGCTCCGGCGAGGCAGACGCGGATCCCTTCGCGGATGTAGCGACCCCGGGCTCCATCGCTGTGGAGGTCTTGCGCCTCCGCCAACAAGGTGGAAACCCGTTCGCGGAGTTCTGAGGCGTCCAGCGGAGGCAGGTCCTGATCGGCAAAATCGATGGCCAGTTCGCAGCGCAGCCGGGCGTCATTCACGGCTTCCAGCAGATCCCGCAGGCGGGGGGACAGCAGACCCCGCACCTGCATCAGCGCGGCGCTTTCGGCTTTGCTGCCGGTGGCGGTGATGAGGTCGTTCACGGCCTCGGCCTGGGTGAGATCAAGTTTGCCGTTCAGCAATGCTCGGAGGGTGAATTCTCCCGGACGGGCCAGGCGCGCTTCCAGCAAGAGGTTTTCCAATATCTTGGCGGTAAGGCGGGGATTGCCGTGGCAGGATACTTCCACGCAGTCTTCGCCGGTATAGCTGTTCGGAGCGCGGAAGACGGCGCAGAGCACTTGATCCAGAGGCAGGCCGTCCCGGCTGTGAAAGGTTCCGAAGATCACCCGGTGGGAAGAACTGGTGAGCAGTTTCTGGCGGGGTTGGAAGTATTGGGCAACGATCCCGAGGCTGCCGCTGCCGCTGATCCTCAGGACGCTCACGGCGGCACAGCCCGGGGGGGTGATCTGGGCGCAGATGGGCTCGAAGGCTGGCGGCATCAGGCTTGGAGGCGGTTCTGGATCTGTTCGGCCAGCTGTTCCGGCGTGAAGCCGATCAGTTCGTTCAGCCGCTCGGTCTTGCCGTGGGTAACAAAGCTGTCCGGATAACCGAAATTTACCACCTGACAGGGTTTTGCGGACAGCAGCTGAGCGATCCGGGCCCCGGTTCCGCCGATCACGGCGTTGGTCTCGAAGGTGAAAAGGTGGCCGCAGTCGGAGCCAAGTTGGTCCAGTAGAGCGGTGTCCAGCGGCTTGAGGCTGCGCAGGTTGATCAGCCAGGGATCCAAGCCCGCGGCTGAGAGCAGTTCACAGGTCTTTTCCGCCACCGGTCTGGCCCCGCCCGCGGTGATGAGGGCAAGGCCCTTTCCTGCTCTGAGGATCTCAGCCCGGCCCGGTTCAAAACCGTCCACAGGCTGTCCGGAACATAGCGCGGTTCCCCGCGGATAGCGGATGGCGACTGGGCCTTCCTGATAACCGGCGGCGAAGCGGAGCATTGCGTCCAGTTCTTCGGCGGTGGAGGGCGCCAGAATGGTCAGGCCGGGAATTGCCGACAGCAGGGAAACGTCGAAGGCGCCGTGGTGCGTGGCGCCGTCTTCGCCCACCAGTCCGGCGCGGTCGATGCACAAAACCACCGGCAGGCGGGGCAGGGCGACGTCGTGGATCACCTGGTCGATGGCGCGCTGGAGGAAGGTGCTGTAGATGGCCACAAAAGGTTTCACACCTTTGCAGGCCATCCCGGCGGCCAGGGTCACGGCGTGCTGTTCGGCGATGCCGACGTCGAAAAAGCGTTTGGGAAATTTCTTTTCAAAAGCGGTCAAGCCGGTTCCGGCGGCCATGGCGGCGGTGATGGCCACGATCCTGGGGTTCGCTTCCGCCAGATGGACCAAGCTCTTGCCAAAGACCTCGCTCCAGCTTTCGCTGCCGCTGCAGACCTGTTTTCCGCTGTCGGCGTCGAAGGGTCCCACACCGTGGAAAGAGGAGGAATCCTGCTCGGCGGGAACGTAGCCGCGGCCTTTCTGGGTGACCACGTGCAGGAGCACGGGCCCCACCATGTGGCGCTGGACCCGGCGGAGCATGCTGGTAAGGAGACTGATGTCGTGCCCGTCGATGGGTCCCACATACTTGAAGCCGAGGTCCTCGAAGATGATGTTGGGTACCAGGATGTTCATCATCGATTCCTCCAGCTTCTGAGCGCCGAGGATGAAGCGGCGGCGGAGGTTGTCCGGCAGGGTGCCGCTGAGGTCCCAGATCTGCTGTTTGAGGGTGTTGTAAGGCCGGCTGGCCATCATCCGGGCCATGTGTTTCTGCAGGCCGCCCACATTTTGGGAGATGGACATCGCGTTGTCGTTGAGGATCACCAGAAACTTGTTTTTTTGCAGGTGTCCGGCGTGGTTGAGGGCTTCGAAGCTCATGCCGCCGGTGAGGGCGCCGTCGCCGATCACGGCAACGCTGAAGCCGCTTTCCCTTTGCAGATCGCGGGCGCAGGCCAGGCCGAGGGCGGCGGAGACGGAAGTGCTGCTGTGGCCGGTGCTGAAGGCGTCGCAGGGGCTTTCGTCGCGATTGGTGAAACCACTGACTCCCTCAAAGGAGCGCAGAGTGCCGAAACGCTCGTTGCGTCCGGTGAGGATCTTCCAGGCGTAACTCTGATGGCCCACATCCCAGACCACGCGGTCCTTGAGGGGGTCAAAAACGGTGAGCAGGGCGAGGGTGAGTTCCACTGTTCCCAGGCTGGGGGCGATGTGTCCGCCGTTAACGGAAACCACATCCACAATGCGTTTGCGGATCTCCTTGGCCAGCAGTGCCAGTTCCTGAGGACTGAGGTTTTTGATGGCGGAGGCGTTTTTTAGTTTGTCCAAGATCATGTGTCACTCCCGGTTGCGGGATTTGGCGCCGCCGTGGCGGGACGCAGTTCCTCGCTCTTCACGAGGATGAGTTCCAGGATCACCAGGGCCAGCGCGGCAGCCAGCAGGATCTTCCAGAGGTCGTGTCCCAGGCGGGTGTGGAAGAGGGTGTTGATCCAGTTTGGCCCCAGCAGCCTGGTATTGTTGAGGTCTTTGTAGTCCATGGGCTGAAACTCGCTTTCCTGCAGCGGAGCGTTCACGGCGATCACTTTGGCCGAGCCGTCCGGCTGGAGCAGGGAATAGATGCCCGGCAGTTCCAGCTGGTGGGACCGGCTGGCCAGCTGCAGGTTTTGGCCGTTGGGAAGCACGATCTCGCCGGCGTTGACGGTGTCGCCCAGCAGGTGGTTTTCCCCGGCGGCGATGAGCGTGCCGGCATGTTCCAGGCTGCGATAGGCGAAAACGGCGAAGGCGGCGTCCAGCAGGAACGTGGAACGCTGATCGCCGGGATCGAAATTCCAGAGCACAAAGTTGTTTTTGGCGAGGGCGAAGATGTCGCCGGCTCCGCTGAGCAGCGTGGTCCCGCCGGTGCCGGAGAGTTTCCAGTACTCCGCCAGCGTGTTGTAGCGGATGTTCTTGCCCGCCAACAGCGAAGTGGTGTAGTGGTGGGGATTCACATAGCCGATGGTTTTGGGCTCCCGCTGCCAGGCACCGAAGCTGACGCCGAAGAGCCCGGCCAGCAGTGACCGGTATTCCGCTGACAGGCTTGCGTCCAGGCAAAAGAGAGCTCCGCGGTCGCTGTCGCTGAGTTTACCCACGATGTCGCGCAGTTTGGGAGAAAAGGGGGCGGAGCCCACGAAGACAAAGGTCTGATAGCTGTCCAGAAGAGAGATGTTGAGTTGGCCGGGGTCAAGCTGGTCGATGTGGCCGCCGCTGCCGGCATAGACGCTGAGCAGTGACCTCAGATAGAGGGGGAGGCCCTGCGCGCCGGTGATCACGGCCACCCTGGGCGCCAGCTGGAAGGGGAAGGAAAAATAGCCGCGGTTGTCCTGCTCCAGACGGTCGTCCACCACTTCCACGTAGCCGCTCTGCCAGCCATCCTCGCGCAGATCGACCGCGATGCTCTGATTCACCGTCTGCCGTGCGGGCAGCGTCACGAATTTCTCCGCCACCCTGGCTTCGCCCAGCACCACTTTCACCAGCACTTCGGCCCGAGGCTGGGTGCCGTGGTTGGTTAGCTGAAACTCGATGCTCTGGCGGCGGGATTTTTCCACCAGCTGAGGCAGCACGCGGGCGTTGGAACAGCTGAGGTTGGCCGGTTCCTGGCCGGAAGCGATGTTGATCACGTTGAGCCGGGGCTCCGGCGAGAGCGGATAATCCTGTTTCTGGCCGTCGGTGATGAGGTAGAGTTCGCGGTTGGCGAGCTGTGTTTCGCCCAGCTTGGCCGCCACGAGGTCCAGCATGGCCTGCAGGGGAAGCGGTGTGTAGGTGGTGGTGATCTGGTCGATCAGGTCGCCGGGCAGGCTGCCCGCATAGATCTGCGCGTGGAGGCGGTTCCACTTTTCATCCGAACTCACCAAAATGAGACGGTCTTCCGGGCCGCAGAGGGCGGCGATCTTTTTCAGGGCGTCCTTGGCGCGGTCCAGATTGCTGCGCGAATCCTCCACATAATCCAGGCTGTAAGATGTATCCAGCAGAATGGCGATGGCGGTGGGTGGATGCTGCTTCGAGGGCTTGAGGCGGGCTGAGCGCAGCAGCGGCCTGGTGGCGGCCAGGGTGACCAGCAAAATGATCAGCATCCGGATTATGAGCAGGAGGATGTTTTTGAGGCGCGTGCGCTTCTTTTCCTCTTCCTGGCCGGCTTTGATGAAGCGCAGCGAGGGAAAGACCACCCGCTTGGGCTTCTTTTTCGCCAGCAGCCAGATCAGCAGCGGCAGAACCGTTGCCGCGGTGAAAAGCAGCAGGCCGGAATTCAGGAAGCTGAGCCCGCCCATGGTTTAGGGCAATCCCACTCCCAGGGAAAAGAGATATTCGCTGTCCCTCAGCTTCAGGCCTTTGTTGTTCAGGGCAAAGTCGAAGCGAAAGACTTTGTAGTTATAGCCGGCGCCGAGCGTGTAGTTGATGTTGTCCACTCCGGAGAAATCGCGGCTGTAGAGACCCACCCGCGCCGTGAGGGCCTGGGAATCGGCCTGGCCGCTTGCGCCGCCAGCGCCCTGCCAGTCCCAGAGATACTGCAAACCCAGATGGTAGGTGGTGTCCGGGGTTCGGGAAAGTTTGCCCTGAACTCCGGCGCTCACCGTGAGGTATTCCGTGCCGTACTGCGCGCCGAAGGCCAGGCGGCTTTGGAGGGGCACCGATTCGTAGCCCCAATCCCAGTACAGGCGTGAGAGGAGATCGGTGGAAACCAGCCCGAACGTGAAAGCCCCCGTTTGCAGGGTCAATCCCAGATCGGTGGAAAATCCCTTCACCTTGGTGTCGATGAAAGTTGTGTCCGGCCGCTCGGAACGCATGTAAACCAGCCGTCCGGCCAGATATTTGGCGTTCAGGCCAAAGCGGACGGGGCGCCAGGAATCGTCGCTGCCGGCGATGGTGATCTGCCACTTGTCCAGCTGATAGTCCAGATAGCGGTAACCGGATGGGTTGTTCGGCCAGGCGGGGTCAGGGCTTTCGATGATGTTGACGGCGGCCACGGGCTGATAGGTCCAGGCGGTCTGTTTGGCCAGCAGGGTTACGTATTTGAACTGGCTTGGCCTTAGCACATTGCTGAGTTGGGCGGCCTCCGCGATCGTCATGTCCTCGTCGCCCTTCACCCGGAACGACGCCGAGATCAGGCTGTAGTCGTTATCGCCCAGCAAGGCGGGGTTGGAATAGCTGGCATAGAAATCGCTGGCGTTGGTCACGTTCATGCAGCCCATACCGATGGCGGTGGGGGAGACGCTGTTTTCCGGAACGCCGTAATCGAAAGAGGTGATGGGCAGAAATTCTCCATAGGCTGCAAGTTCTGCGCAGAGCAAGGTGACGGCTAACAGGAGCAGGGTTTTCATCATGATCGGGCACTCTCCAATTTGTTGCGGGTCCAGATTCCGGCAAAGTAGCCCAGGATTCCGGTGAACAATCCGGCCACGGCATCCACGAACCAGTGATAGTGGCAATAGACAGTGGCCACGGTGAGGAAAACGGAGATCACGCCAAACACGTATCCCCACTTACGGGTGAATTTCAGCGCCGCGATGGTGAGCACGATGGCGATGGCGACGTGGGAGCTGGGAAAAGCACCGCCCCAATGGCTGCTGTGGTTGTAGATGTACGCCATGATGTGGGTGAAAAGGCCGCCCCGGAATGATTGGGAAAGCTGGTACGACTCGGTGTTGAAGCGGCCTCCCACCACGGGAAAGAGGCTGTAGAAAACATAGCAGGCGTAAAACACGAAGGTGAGGTTGAAGATCAGTTCCCGAAAAGCCGGCCTGTTCTTGACATACAGATAGACGGGCAATCCGCCGATCATCAGATAGTAGCAGAAATAGGCGAAGTGAAAGAGTTCCTGAAAGAAGGGCTGGCCAAATCTCCGGCCCCATTCCAGGGAAGGCAGGTAGCCCCAAATTTTGCTGTCCAGATCCATAAACCAGGGATCCAGCCATTCGGGGAAAATGATGAGGGTCACGGAGTGCAGGGAACTGTAAAAATAGGTGAACAGGAGCACGGGATAGAGGCCGCGGATAAAGCGCAAAGTTTGGAGTAGCTTCGGTTTGGTGGAAAAATCGAACTTGCGTTCAACCCAGGCCAGCAGCAGCACCAGGGCCGCGATAAGCAGATACCGGGGCAGATGGAACTCGGGCTTCAGGGTACGGCCCAGGAAGATGCCAAACGTCATGTAGCTTACGATCCAGGCACAATAGGCCAGGGTGATCTTGTCGATCGCGCTCAGCAGCGGACGCGGTTCAGGGCTGATCCGGGACGGGTTGGATGCCTTGTGCTGCCGGGAACCGAGGGGCATTTACAATTCCCCCAGTTTCTTGGAGACTGCGAAGTTGAGCGCCCCCATCAAAATGGCGATACCCCAAATGATGGCCACAAAGGAGCCGGGCAGTTCTTCCCGGATGCTGGGGAAAAAGGCATAGAAAACGTGGGTGAGCAGCACCGGCAGGATCACGATCACATATTGGGCGAAACGGATCTGCCTCCAGAAAAACACGATCAGCCAGGCCAGGATCAGCGCGATCAGCATCGGCCAGGGCGTGAAATAGAGCAGGTAGCCGGTGTAAGTGAAGATGCCCCGTCCGCCCTTGAATTTGTTGGTGATGGGCAGACAGTGTCCCACCAGCATGGCCAGGCCGTAGAGCAGCATCACGTTTTTGTGGTAGAGCAGCTCAGCGCCGGCCAGAGGGCTGTGAGCGTCCAGCAGTTTCATCAGCAGTTCCGTCACCAGCAAAAAAAGCAGGGCCTTCAGAATGTCCAGTGCGCCCACCAAAATGCCCATGGGCCGGCTGACGTGGGTGTAGATGTTTTCGGTGTCGGCCAGGCCGGTGCCCACTTTGTGGATGTTCAACGAGCGGAAGGTTTTGGTGAGCATCCGGGCGGTGGAGAAACAGCCGTAAAAATAGGCCGCGATGATGATGATGGCCATGATCAGGAAGTTCAATCCGCGCCTCCGTGAGTTCTTTGGCCGAACAGCACGGAACCCAGGCGCAGCATGTTCGCCCCCTCTTCCAGTGCCACCTCAAAGTCGTCGCTCATGCCCATCGAGAGATACTTCAGCTCCACTCCCGGGATCTTTTGCCCGGCGAGCTGTTCGAACAGCTCCCTGAGCTGCCTGAAATAGGGCCGGGTCCTCTCCGCGTCGATGCTCATCAGGCCGATGGTCATCAGACCGCGCACACGCAGGCAGGGCAACGCGGCGATCTGCCAGATCATTTCCTCCGCGTTGGCCAGGCTCACGCCGCTTTTGCTGGTTTCGGCGGTGGTGTTCACCTGCACCAGGATGTCCTGCGTAAGATTCTTGCGGCCCAGCGAGCGGTTCAGTTCCCGGGCGATGTGCAGGCTGTCCACGGATTGGATCAGAAAGGGTTTCAGGCTCAGCAGGTTGTTGATCTTGTTGGATTGCAGGTGGCCGATGTAATGAAATCCCTCCGGGGGTTCGCTGAGCAGGGGGATCTTGCGCAGGGCTTCCTGCACCTTGTTTTCGCCGATATGGCGGATCCCTAGGCGCAAAGCCTCTTCCACCACCTCCACCGGATGGGTCTTGGTGACGGCCACGAGAGTTGGCTCAACGTCCGTCCGTCCGCATCTTTGCAGCGCTTGCTCGATCCTTTCCCGCACCCTGTTCAGATTATCCGCGATGGAGGGCATCAAGGCTCCTAATTTTTATTGTGTATTTTTATCAACAGTCCGGGCGTCTTTCCCGCTGTACATGAATGAGTGATACATCACGCTTCCTGACTGACTTTCCCATTTTTGCCGGAGCGCATCTCTGTCAAGCAGAATCTCCTGTTCGTTATTCCCCCAGCTCTCACGGGGGCGACCAGGCGATTATTTTGCTTGACAGGCAGGGATTGACTTTATGCTTGCTTTAGATTATCCATGTTTGGGGAGATATGAAAAAGTTATTCTTTTTGTGTGTTTGCTTGGTTGCCTTGAGCATTCCCGGCTGTCGTTTCAGCCAAAGTTTCAATACCCATGAGCTTGCTCCGGGCGGTATCACGCGCAGAAAAGAAATAGCCTACAACTGGGTGTTCGCCGACCTGACCGGCACCAGCTACGATCATCTGCTTTCGGCCGCGGGGCAGGGTTCCAACCCCCACATGCTGCTCGTGCGCGACCAGATCGGCAAGGACATTTCCCAGATCAATTTCTCCCAGCCGGTCCGCGGCATCACCGTGCTCACCGATCCCCGCGATCAAAGCCAGTGGATGTTCCTGAGCGTCAACGACCAGAAGTTCACCACCCTCAACGCTTATCACTATAATTGGGAAAGCTTGCTAAAGCGCGAGGAGAAGAACTTCGCCGCCATAGCCCGCACGGATGAACTGATCGGCCGCGCCGACTATGATTGGGTGGGAACTCTTTTCCCCAAGCTGCTGGAGGATATCGACAAAGACGGCAAGCCGGAACTGGTCTGCCTCGCGATGGATTCCTTCACGGTAAATCCTCGCGGACTGGTGGTTTACGACTTTGACAGCGGCGCTTTGAAGTGGCGCTTCGACCTCACCACCACCATCGTTTCCCTGCTCTGCGACGATTTTAACGGTGATGGCGCCAAAGAGCTGATCTGCGGCACCATCGCCTACAAGAACACGGCCGCAGAACTGCGGGGCATGGACGATGCTCATTCCTGGCTGATCGTACTCGATCCCCGGGGCGAACTGCTTCACTATGAGCTGGTTAACGAAGGTTACAGTCAGGTGCTGCTGGCCTCCGACGATCTGGACAAGGATGGCCGGAAAGAGATCTTGGCCGTAGCTTCCACCAAAGGCAACACCAAGGTGCCAAACACGGTTAAATGGCTGAATTGGACGGGCAGCAGGTTTACACCGCTGGAAACCTGGTCGCTGAACGGCAACCTGGACGCGAATAATCCTGAGACAATGTTCAGCCTGATGGACAAAAAAGGCCGCAAACTCGTTCTACTGACCGCCCTGAATTCCCCCCTGATCGTTTTGGATGAAAAGCTCCGGGAAGTTGAGCACAGTTTCCACGACCCCGTTAGCAATGTGTGGGGCGTGGCGGATCTTGACCTGGACGGCGACAAAGAGATCCTGCTGCAAACTTTGGACAACCGCTTCGTGGTTTTGAACAGCGACCTGAAGCCCCGCGCCGAACTGGCCAATCCCTATTCTCTGGGTGAAAATTACCGCGCCCACATCGTCAACACCGGTTTTGAAAAACCTCCCCGGGTCGCGATCGCTTCGGTTTCAGACGTTCAGTATTACAGCTACCGGCGCCTGCCGCGGGGTGTGCTGTTGGAGCGTCTTATCCAGGCGAATCTGGCCATTATCGCTCTTTCGCTGCTGCTGGCGCTGATCCTGCTGCTCATCCACGTCTATCACCGCCGCCGCGTATTTCTGATGGCCGTCAACAACCTGAGCCAGGGCACTATCCTGATGTCATCCCGGGACAGGATCATCCACATGAATGACTACCTGCTAGGCCTGGTCAAAGATGATAACGGCAATCCGCCCCCCGGAAACCTGAAGTCACTTTCCCACCTCTATCCGGAGTTGGCCGCCCTGCTGACCGATTTCAAGGCCAACAGCGCGGCGGTTCTCAACCGGCCCCTGCGTTTGGGCCGCCATCAGCTCCGTCACAACGTTCAGGTCCAGAAACTGCGGGGCCTGACCACCAAGTTTTTGATCACCACGCAGCCGGACCTCCCCGCGCCCGCCGACGCCTCCGCCACCCTGGCCTGGGCGGATACCGCCAGAAGGCTTTCCCACAACGTAAGGCGGCATATCACCAACATTATCCTGGCCCTGAAGCCATTACAGGCTGATGGGCTGGACGAAACCCAGCTCAAATATACTGATATCATCCGGAGCGAGACCGAGAAAATCCGTATCTTCACCCACGCCTTCCAGCGTTTCACTGAGCTCAAGGACTACGATCTCAAGCTGCAGGACGTGATCCCCTCCGTGGAACACTGTCTGGAACGCCTGAACATCCCCGCCGCCGTGAAGCTGATCAAAAACTGGGAGCTTTCCTCCGTGGAGGCCTGGATCGAGCCGATCCGCTTCGAAGAAGCGCTGACCAACGTGATCACCAACGCGCTGGACGCCATGCCGGAGGGCGGCACCCTGCATCTGAGTGTGAAAAGATTTCCCCACCACTCTGGACCGGATGGCGGCCAGAACGTGATGATCGAGGTGGAGGACAGCGGCAGGGGCATCGCGGCCAAGTATTTGGACGAGGTCTGGCAGCCGTTTTTCACCACCAAGGGTGACGGTACCGGGATAGGCCTGCCCGAAACCAAAAAGATCATAGCCTCTATGGGCGGCACGATCCTGGTGCAGAGCGAGGAAGGGTCCGGAACGGTGGTTACCTTCTGGCTGAAGGGAAGTCCGAGTGAGTGAAATGAGGATCCTGCTGGCCGATGACGACTCTGTCTTTTGCCAGTTGGTGGGCGATCTGCTGCGTACAAACGGCTATGAGGTCAGCCTCGCCCTTGATACCATAGGCGCGCGCCAGGCCCTGCAGCGCAGCGGTTTCGACATCATGATGCTCGACCTCTGTTTTCCCGCGCTGCTGGACGGGTTCAGCCTGCTGGACGAGGTGCGGGAAAAGTATCCCCAAATAACCATTCTGATGATCTCCGGAGGAGGTCACATTCCGGACGTGGTGCGCGCCATCCGGCAGGGGGCCGCGGATTTCATCGAAAAACCGATCGAGCCGGAACACCTGCTGCTGCGGCTTGGCAATCTGAGCGAGAAGTTGCTGCAAGCCAGGCAATTGCGTCATCTGGAACAGGCCGCCATCGGCATGGTGGGCGTTTCCGCGGAGATGGCCAAGGTCTTCGCGGCCATCAGCACCGCGGCCAAATTTGACACCCCGGTCCTGGTGACCGGAGAGACCGGAGTGGGCAAGGAACTTGCCATCCGGGCCATTCACCGTCTGAGCGGACTGGGCACCCGTGACCTTGTGAGCATCAACTGCGCCTCCGTGCCGAGGGAACTCTTCGAAGCTGAGCTCTTCGGCTACGAGAAAGGCGCTTTCACAGGCGCTGTCAGCGCGTTCAAGGGCTATTTCGAGTTTGCCCAAAACACCTCCCTGTTTCTGGACGAGGTGGGGGAATTGTCAGCCGAAGTGCAGGCCAAGTTGCTCCGGGTGCTTTCCGAAGGCGAGATCCAAAGGATCGGAGGCAAGGTGGCAAGCACCAACGCCCGCGTCCTTAGCGCTTCCAACCGGGACTTGCAGTCCGCCATCCGGGATGGAAAGTTTCGCGAAGACCTCTATTACCGCCTCAACACCATCCACATCCATATTCCGCCCCTGCGCGCCAGGGTTAGCGACATCGCCCCCCTGGCCAGGCATTTCGCGGCCGAATTCAGCCAGCGCAACCAATTGTCGCCCAAGGAAATATCGCGCCGGGCGCTGGACTGGCTAAGCGAACAGAAATGGGAGGGCAATGTCCGCGAACTTCGCAACAGCGTGGAACGGGCGGTGATCTTTGCCGGCCGTGACGTTCTGGAACCGGAGGATTTTGTGGCGCGCCCGGATGAGCTTCAGGCCGCAGAGCTTTACCAGGGTTCCCTGCGCGAACACCTGAAGCTTTGCGAAGCCCGGATCATCCGCCAGTATTTGCAGGCCAACGAATTCAACGTCACCCGCGCGGCCAGGCAGCTGGGCATGGATAAATCCAACCTCAGCAAGAGGATACACGCTCTGGGGCTGGACCTGCACGCCTGAGCCCGAGCTTCTTTATCCCCACAAATTTTTTGGTTGACCGGCCCTAAGCCCCCTCTCATTCACCCCTTGTTCACTTCCCGCTAACTTCCTGCCTGTCGTGCGGGAACTGTGCGGGAGGCGAGTGAGGGGCGGACAGGAAGAGGCTTAGGGCGAAAGCATAAAAAAACAGGGGCGACCGCGGCCTCCCCTGTCTGTAAACATCTGTGGGGGTTCTATTTACTTGCGGCGATGGAGACCATCTTGCCGGGCACCACGATCACTTTTTTCACCACCCAGCCCGCGAGGCAGTGTTGCACATTTTCCACTTCCAAAGCCAGGGTTTTCAGTTGCTCAGGATCGATATCCGGAGCCACTTCCAGCTTGCCGCGCAGCTTGCCGTTGACCTGCACCACGTAGGTGACGAGGTCGCGAACGAGGTATTTTTCTTCATACCCGGGCAGGCCGGATTCGTGCAGCAGCCCCGTGAATCCCAGCATCTGCCAGAGCTCTTCGGCGATGTGGGGCGCGAAGGGATAGAGCATTTGGGGAATGATCCCGCAGGCTTCGGCATAGACGGCCAGATCGGCGTCTGTCAGACCGGCAGGGTCCTTCACGGCCACGCAGTGGTTCAGATGCTCCATCACGGCGGCGATGGCGGTGTTGTACTGCATGCGGTTCTGGCAGTCGTCCAGCCACTTTTTTACCGTGCTGTGCGAGCTGTAAAGCAGTCCGCGCAGGGGAGGGGAGATGCCTTCCAATTCCGCGGACAGCCTCAGGCCGCGCCGGATGGTGTCCAGATTGCCTTCGATCATGCGCCAGACGCGGTTCAGGAAACGGAAAGCGCCCATCACGCCGTCGTCGCTCCACTCGGAATCCTTGTCCGGCGGGGAGGCGAACAGCAGGAAAGTGCGCAGCGTGTCGGCCCCGAAACGGTCGATGATGTAGGTGGGGTCCACCACGTTGCCTTTGGATTTGCTCATTTTGGCGCCGTCTTTGGTCACCATGCCCTGAGTGAGCAGTCTGGCGAAAGGTTCGTCGCAGTTCAGCCAGCCCAGGTCGCGCATGAATTTGCCGATGAAGCGCGCGTAGAGCAGATGCATCACGGCGTGTTCGATCCCGCCGATGTATTGGTCCACGGGCAGCCAGTAGTTGGCCCTGTCCGGGTCGAAGGGGGCTGTGTCGTTCTTGGGATCGGCGTAGCGGGCGTAATACCAGGAGCTGTCCACAAAGGTGTCCATGGTGTCGGTTTCGCGCCTGGCGTCGGCTCCGCAACTGGGACAGGCCACGTTGAGCCACTCCGGCACGGAAAGCAGCGGATTGCTGGTGGTGCGGCCCACCTGAACATTGTCCGGAAGCAGCACCGGCAGGTCTTCATCCGGTACCAGCACCACGCCGCAGCGGGGACAGTGGATCACCGGGATGGGATTGCCCCAGTAGCGCTGGCGGGAAATCCCCCAGTCGCGCAGACGGTAGGTGTGGGTCACCTTGCCGCAGCCTTTTTCCTCGATCAGGGCGGAGATGGCGGCTTTGGCCGCGTCGCTGTCCCGGCCGTCGAAAGGCGCGGAATTGACCATTACGCCGGGTTCCACGTAGGCTTCGGCCATCTCGCCCAGCGTCAGGCTTTGCTCCGGATTCTGGATCACAAGCAGCATGGGGATGCCATACTTGGTGGCAAACTCGAAATCACGCTGGTCGTGGGCGGGTACAGCCATCACAGCGCCGGTGCCGTAATCCATCAGCACATAGTTGGTGATCCAGATCTGCACTTTGTTGCCGTTGAGAGGGTTGAGGCAATATCTGCCGCTGAATACACCCTCTTTGGTGGTGTCCTCGGCGCCGCGCTGGATCTTGTCGGCGTTGATCACCTTGCGGCAAAACTCGTGCAGATTGTGGTTGTCCGGTTCCTCTGCCAGCCATTTCTGCGCCAGCGGATGTTCCGGCGGCAGGGCCATGAAAGTAACTCCGTAAACGGTGTCGGGGCGGGTGGTGAAAACGCTGATGGCCTCGGAGCCGTCCTCCAGGGGAAATTCGATCAGGGTGCCGGCGCTCTTGCCGATCCAGTTTTTCTGCATCGTGATCACGCGCTCCGGCCAGTCGATAAGTTTGGAAAAGTCGAGCAGTTCCTCGGCGTAGGCAGTGATGCGGAAAAACCACTGGTCCAGTTCCTTTTGGCTCACTTCGCCGTGACAGCGCCAGCAGAGGCCGTTTTCCACCTGCTCGTTGGCCAGCACGGTCTGGCAGCTGTCGCACCAGTTCTGCCATGATTTCTTGCGGTAGACCAGACCTTTCTCGTACAGTTTTTTGAAGAGGAACTGGCCCCAGACGTAATAATCCGGGCGGCAGGTGCTTACCTCGCGGTCCCAGTCCAGTCCGAAACCCATGGAATCAAACTGTCCGCGCATCGCGGCGATGTTTTCCTCTGTGGTGATGCGGGGATGGGAGTTGTGCTGGATGGCGAAATTCTCCGCCGGCATGCCGAAGGAATCGTAGCCCATGGGCTGCATCACGCTGCAGCCTTCCATCATTTTCAGGCGGGCGATGGCGTCGCTGATGGAATAGTTGGACGCGTGCCCGCAATGGAGGACGCCGGAAGGATAGGGAAACATGGCCAGAACGTAATATTTGGGCTTGCCGGCATCTTCGCCGGGGTTGAAGATCTGTTTCTCACGCCAGATCTTTTGCCACTTGGGCTCGATCTTTGAAAAAGGGTATTCCATCTTGTCTCCTTCCGGCTAAGGCGGTCCTGAGGCCTTGAGCCTTGTTACAGCATTTATTGCGCTGATTTTTCGTGGGGTGGGTATTTGTCAAGGCCAAAGGTGCCGCGCTGACCCATTTTTCGCCAGCAGAGGCGGATCCCGGCCCGGGGGAGTTTTTTGCGAAGAACAGCGGCCGTTCCGGCTCGTCCAAAGATTTTCCTTGCCTTTTTTTTGCCTTTCAGAATTATGAGAAAATCACAAGTATTGTACGCTGTGGCCGCTGCTTGAGGCGGCCGCGGGACTTAAGCTTTTACAATGGTAAGGAGTGATAAGATGAAAAGATCAGGCATCCTGTTCCTGCTGCTGGTACTGGGCGGAGCTTTCCTCTCCGCGCAGCCCTACGCGGGCAATCTGTTCATTAGTGAATATGTGGAGGGCTCCTCGAACAACAAGGCGCTCGAGATCTTCAACGGCACCGGCGCCGCGGTCGATCTGACCCAATACACGGTTAAACTCGGCTCCAACGGTGGCACCTGGAGCGGCTCGAACTTTCACAATCCCACCGGGACCCTGGCTCATGGCGACGTTTACGTGATCGCCAATGCGCAGGCTAACCCGGCGATCCTGGGGGTTTCGGACGCCACCTCCACCGTGACCTATTTCAACGGCGACGACTGTGTGGCCCTCTTTCAGGGCGACACCCTGATCGACATCGTCGGCATTTATTTGGACGATCCCGGCACGGCCTGGCCGGTCGCGGGAGTGGCGGACGCCACGCTCAACCACACTTTGATCCGCAAACCCACGGTCATTTCGGGCAACACGGACTGGCTGGATTCCGCCGGTACCAACACCGACAACAGCGAGTGGATGGTGGAAGCAATCGACTACATCACCGATCTGGGCGTCCACACCTTCACTCCCGGCGGCGGCGACAACGTGGCCATGCCGGTTTTCACCCCCGGCGGCGGAGTTTACACCGGCCCGGTTTCCGTAACCATAAGTTGCTCAACCCCCAACTCAAGTATTTTTTACACTACCGACGGCACCATACCCACGCCAGCTTCGAATCCCTACACTTCGCCGGTCACCATCAACGGCAGCACCACCCTTAAAGCCATGGCCACCGCCGCGGGCCTGAACAACAGCAACGTGGCCACGGCGGTTTACACCTTCCCAACCTCAGTTGCCAACCTCGCCGCGCTGCGGGCGCAGCCGACAGGCGCCACGGTCTATTATCTGCCCGGCGAAGTGCTGCTCACTTTCCAGCAGAGCAACCGCCATCAGAAATATGTGCAGGACTCCTCCGCGGCCATCGTGATCGACGATCCGGCCGGGATCATCACCAGCACCTACAACCTTGGCGACGGCATCACCGGCCTGATGGGCACTCTAGGCGCCTACAGCAATCTGCTGCAGTTCACTCCGGTGCAGGATCCCGGCACGGCCTCTTCCACCGGCAACGCGCTCGTTCCGGAGCAGAGAACCTTTGCCAGCCTCACTTCCGCCGACCAGGCCAAACTGATCCGGGTGCTGAACGTAAGCATCGATGCCTCCTTGGGCACTTTTCCCGCCACCGCGGCCAACATCAACGCCACCGACCCCACCGCCACCCTTACCATAAGAACCTTTCCCAACGCGGACTACAGCAACACCTCCATCCCTACCGCCGCGGTCCATCTGGTTTGCCTGGTGGGCCAGTATCAGGATACGATGCAGATCTCGCCGCGTTTTCTGGTCGATTTTGAAAGCACCACCGGCGTGGCGGCACCCGTGTTCTCTCCGCCCGGGGGCAACTTTCTGCAGCCTGTGGATGTGACCATCACCTGCGCCACTCCAGGCGCCGAGATCTTCTACACTCTGGACGGCAGCGAACCCAACT
This sequence comes from uncultured Candidatus Cloacimonadota bacterium, assembly GCA_964631015.1. GTDB lineage: Bacteria > Cloacimonadota > Cloacimonadia > Cloacimonadales > Cloacimonadaceae > Syntrophosphaera. The sequence continues at coordinate 40,070 of CAZVXH010000006.1, forward strand.
GGAGTTCGACGCCCTACACCGGGCCCGTGCACATCGCCGCCACCACCACCCTGAGGGCGGTGGCCAACCTGGGAACACCCTACTATTCCCCCATCACCACGGCAATTTACAGCTTCCCCGCCGACGTGGGCTCGCTGGCCGATCTGCGCCTGTCTCCGACGAACTCACTCTACCGCATCAACGGCGAGATCGTGGTAAGCTTCACGCAGGACTACCGCAACCAGATCTTCGCCCAGGACGGCAGCGCCGGCATCCTGATCGACGATCCGGACAACATCATCACCACGGCCTACGGCCAGGGCGACGGGATGGAAAACCTCACCGGCACCCTGAACGAATATGGCGGCATGCTGCAGTTCGTGCCTGTGTTGGATCCCGGTCCACCTTCCTCCACCCAGAACGGCATCGTGCCGCTGGAGCTGACCCTGGCCCAGTTCAACGCAGGCTTTGAGGCCTATGAATCCCGCGTGGTGAAGATCATGGACGTGTACTTCTTCAATGCCAGCGGCAATTTCGCCACCGGCGCCGTGTATCCCATCGAGGACCTCAGCGGCGACAATACCGCCAATTTCCGCACCAGCTTCTATGCTGTCGACTACATCGGCCTTCCAGTCTATAACTATATTCTGAACATCACGGGCCTCCCCAATTCCCGCAGCGACGGAAACTACATCAGCGCCCTGGGCATCCCGTCCTTCCAGATCTCCGAGAACCTGGCCCCCCTGCATTTTGAAGCCGCGGTGGTGGACGCCAACACGGTGAATTTCTGGGTGGGGTTCGATGTCCCCTACAACACAGTGCTGCCGGACGGCCTAACAGGATACAGGATCTACCGCGACGGGGCGATCGTGGCGGAAGGGGCCAGCGCGATCCAGATCGCCTGGACTGACGACGAGATCCCGGGCGGCACGCATCTTTATTACGCCACAGCCATTTACGGTACTCAGGAAAGTGTTCCCACCCCCACTTTCACCCACATCGTAACCGCCAATCCGGAAAATCCGCCCGCCGCGCAGTCAACCGCCCTGTTGGGCAACTTTCCCAACCCATTCAATCCCAGCACCAGCATAGCTTTCGCTTTGAAGGAAGCCGGGCGGGTTAACATCTCCGTGTTCAACCCCAAAGGCCAGCTGCTGAAAACCTTGCTGGCGGCGGAACTGCCCGCTGGGCAGCACCGGGTGGCCTGGGACGGCACCGACTCCGCCGGAAACCCCTGCGGCAGCGGTCTCTATTTTTACCGCATGAACTGCGGCTCTTATTCCAATACCAAAAAAATGCTCATGCTCAAATAGGAGGAACATGTGAAAGCATTGATCAAACGCTGGGGACTCTTCCTCACAGTCAACATCCTGGTCCTGGCCGTGCTGGGCGTCATCATGCAGATCGTTGGTGTGCCCACCGACAGCTGGGTTCAGCTTCTGGCCATGTGCGCCGTATACGGTTTTGCCGGCTCGGTGATCTCGCTCTTTTCCAGCAAGGCGCTGGCCAAAGCTTCCTACAAGATCACCCCCCTCACCCGCGAAACCGCTTCGGGCAAGGCCCTTTACCTCTACGACGCCCTCGAAAAAATGGCTGCCCACAAGGGCGTGACCATGCCGGAATTCGGGATTTACCAGTCTCCGGACAACAACGCCTTTGCCACCGGCGCCTCGAAGAACAAATCGCTCATCGCCTTTTCCAGCGCGATCATGGAGAACCTGGACGAGGAGGAACTCTCCGCGGTTGCCGCCCATGAAATGACCCACATCACAGAGGGAGACATGGTCACCACCACTCTCCTGATGGGCACCATGAACACCTTCGTGCTGTTTTTGGCCAATATCATTGCCTCCATCCTCAGCGCCCGCAGAGGCCAGCGCGATGAACAAAGCGGCAGCGCCGGCATCATGAACAACGCCGGGCAGAGCGCCATTGCCATGATCCTGCAAAACGTGCTGATGATCCTGGCCAACATCGTGATGGCCGCCCATTCCCGCCATCGCGAATTCGCCGCCGATGCCGGCTCCGCCCAGCTTACCAGCCCGGGACACATGATCACAGCCCTGGAAAAGATCAGCGGCGCCCACGTGCACACCGTGCGCAAGGACGCTTTTGCCATCGCCAAGATCAACAGCGGCCAGCTCATGTCGCTCTTCGCCACCCATCCCCCCATCGAAAAACGCGTTGCCGCCCTGCGTAAGTTAATGGTGTGAAGAAGAACTTTCAGCTCACGATCGCCAAACTGGCTCTCGAAGGCCACGGCATGGGTTTCAACGAAGGCAAGGCCGTGTTTGTGCCGTACACGGCCGCCGGCGACGAGATCGAAGCCGAACTGCTGCGTGAGCGCAAGGACGTGGCCTTCGCCAAGGCGGTGCAGTATCTGCGCCGTGGAGAGGGGGTGATACCCTCATCCTGCTCCTCCTTTGCCGCGGAACTGCCCTGCGGCGGCTGCGACTGGCTCAACATCGACTATCCCACCCAACTCAAATATAAGACCGGGCTGCTCCGCGAACTGCTGCAGCCCCTGGCTCCGGAACTGGAGATCCCCGTCACCCAGCCCTCTCCTGACACCCGGCATTACCGCAACAAGGCCTTCATGCCCGTGGGGGCGGACGAAAACGGCCTCACTTTCGGCATCTACGCCCGCTGGTCCCATCAGATCGTGCCGCACGAGGTCTGCCAGCTTCATCCCCCCGTTTTCGACGCCATCGCCCGCCGCTGCCTCCAGATCATGAACCAGACCGGCGTGAGGCCCTACGACGAGGTGAATCACACCGGAACTTTACGGCATATCGGCTTCCGCTGTTCGCGGGACCGCGAGCGCGTTCTGCTCATCCTGGTCACCCGCTCCGGCAAGGTGCCCTTCACCCAGCTACTGGTCAAGCAGCTCACCGCCGAGTTTCCCGCCCTCGCCGGCATCGTGCAGAACATCAACCGCGACCGCGGCAACGTGATCCTCGGCGCCGAGGAAAAGCTGCTGTTTGGCGAGCCCTGGCTGCAGGAAGAACTGGGCGGACTGCGCTTCCGCGTGCATTACCGGTCATTCTGGCAGGTGAACACGGCCACCCTGGAACTGATCATCGCCCACCTCAAAAGCCGGATCGCGCCCGGAGAAACCATCTACGACGCCTTTTCCGGGCTCGGCGCTTTGGGCCTTTCTCTGGCCGGGGAAGCTGATAACGTCCTCTGCATCGAGGAAAACCCCAACGCGGTGGCCGACGGCGAACTGAACCTGCATCAAAACTGTATCTCCAACGCCGGTTTCCTCTGCGCCCGGGTGGAGGACGCCCTGCCGGCGCTGCTCACGCCCTCGCTCGGAGACACTCAGCCCCAGCCGGGCGTGATCATCCTGGATCCGCCCCGGGCCGGAGTGCGCCAACCCGCGTTGGAAGCGCTGATCGCGGCCAGGATCCCGCGGATATTCTACCTCAGCTGTTCACCCATCACCCTGCACCGCGACCTCAAATTCCTGCTGGCAAGCGGCCTTTACCGCCTCGTACAGCTGCGCTCCTTCGACATGTTTCCCCACACCTGGCACGTGGAAACGCTGGCGGAACTTACCCTGATCCCTGATGGGGAGGGCGGATGAGATACGTCGCCGCTTTGCTGCTGTTGTCCTCGCTGCTGCTCTGCTCCTGCGATCCGGACCCCACGGCGGCCGACGAATATGAGATCAGGAACATTGTCTACGACATCGCCCGGGATTTCAGCTGGGGCGAGGTGGAAGGCATCATGGCCCACGTTCATCCTGATTTCCGGCACAAGGGCATGTACAGCGCCGAACTGCGCCAGCTTTGGCTCAACCGCCGCGGCCAGTATCAGCTGCTCGACTGCGAGGTGAGCGAGGTCGAGATCAATTACGACCGCGCCATCGTGTTCATGACCATGACCTTCCAGTCGTCCACGGCCACCTCCAGTTATCCCGAGCCCGAAACCTACGGTGATGCCTCCTACTTCATGTATGAAGGCGGTTCCTGGCAGCTGTGCGGCGATCAGACCTGGCGCTGAACGTAACCTTGTGTCCAGCGCAAGAAGTGAGCGGGGACGACAGAATGTGATTGATATCTTCGGATTATCCGGTTTCAACTGATCCAAGGATTCAACGCGAAACAAGCTCTGACAGAAGTAAATAAACCCAAGAGGGAAGCAACATGCAGATAGGCACAGGCACAAGGGTCCGAGATTATGTGGCGATCCGTTTGATCGCCCGGGGCGGCATGGGCGAGCTCTTTCTGGCGCGGGAGGAACTGCTCAACCGCCAGGTGGTGCTCAAACGGCTGCAGTCCGGCCTCACCAGCCAGGAGGAATTTTCCCGCCGTTTTCTGAACGAGGCCCGCGTCAACGCCAGGCTCAAACATCCGAACATCATCCAGCTTTACAACTTTTTTGAGGAAGACGGCGACTACTTCATGGTGCTGGAATACTTTCCCGGCGTCACTTTGCTGGAACTCAGCGGCGACAGCGGCCCCATTCCCGAGCGGCGCAGCCTCCACATCTTTGCCCAGCTTGCCTCCGCGCTAAACTATGCCCATGCCCAGGGCGTGATCCATCGCGACATCAAAGCCCAAAACATCATGGTGGATCCCGCCAACGGCGATTTGGTGAAGATCCTGGATTTCGGCATCGCCCGCATCCTCGGCGACGCCCATCTCACCCGCCAGGGCAATCTGGTGGGCACGCCGCTGTATATGAGTCCGGAGCAGCTTTTGGGCCAGCCGGATATCGATCACCGCACGGACATCTACTCCGCCGGCGTGCTGCTCTATCAAATGCTCAGCGGCAGTCTGCCCTTCGCCGGAACCGCGGACAGCGATTATGAGATCAAGAAGCGCGTGCTGGAGCAGCCTTTCCCGGATCCCCGGGCCATCTATCCCCACATCAGCCAGCCAACCGTCGATCTGCTGCTGCGCCTCACCGCCAGGGAACGGAACGACCGCCCCAACCAGCTGGTGCTTCCTTCCGTCCCCACCGCCTATGGCCCTGCTGAACCCGATCCCGCAAGGCCGCAACCCCTGCCGCCTCAACCCCTACCTGAGTTCACCCCGCCGGCTTCGACTCCCAAAAAACGCGGTCTCTGGCTCTGGTTGGCCGTCGGGCTTCTGGCGCTGCTGCTGGGCCTGGCCCTGCTGGAGGTCTTTGGGGTCACCAATTTTGTGGGCGGCGCCAACGACGGCTGGGACCTCTCTGATGACCCGGAGTGGTCATCCGCGAACATTCCGGACGGTATGGTGCAGGTGAAGGGCGGTTCTTTCCAGATCGGCACCGGTCAGGAAGACACGGTTACCAATCCTCCGGCGGTGGTGCGGGTTTCCAGCTTTCTGATCGGCAAACATGAGGTCACGCAACAGGAATGGGCCGCCGTGATGGGCTACAATCCCTCCACCTATGAGGGCTTGGACCGTCCCGTGGAAATGATCTCCTGGTATGAGGCGGTGGATTACTGCAACCGGCGCAGCGAGCAGGAAGGCCTCACCCCCTGCTACCGGGTCTCCACCTCGCCGGACCCCGACAATCTGGATCTGGGCGATCCCGTCCGCTGGACCGTGTCTGTGGATTGGAGCGCCTCCGGATACCGCCTGCCCACTGAAACGGAATGGGAATACGCCGCCCGGGGTGGCCAAACCTCCCGCGGCTACCTCTACAGCGGCTCCAACGACCTTGCCAGTGTGGGCTGGTATGCCAAAACCTCAGCGAAAACCCGCTCCGTGGGCGGCAAGACCCCCAACGAGCTGGGAATTTACGACATGACCGGAAACGTCTGGGAATGGAGCTGGGACTGGTATCAGGGCAACAGCTACCGCTATTTGAAAGGCGATGACCCCCGCGGTGTGGCCAAAGGTGCCAAGCGTGTTTTTCGCGGCGGTTCCATCATCAATGCCGATCCCGCTTACTGCACCGTCTACAAACGCAATTCGGAGGCCCCTTACCAAGGCCGTAAATATTGCGGCTTTCGGGTGGTGATAGCCGGGATTGAATAGCCGGATCATTCTCTAGGCTCAAGTTCAATTATGGTGGGTAGAAAAAACTTGAGAGGAACACGGCAGTAA
>CAZVXH010000007.1:0-45317 GCA_964631015.1 uncultured Candidatus Cloacimonadota bacterium
ATATGCAACACTTTTCTTTTAGGAAGATGGCTCTACTGCACTTGTTGGGTTAATGCCTTGGGCTTGGCAGTTTTTGTGGCGGTGGCTGTTTTTACAGGCTGGGGATCCGGCTCAGGGGAAAGATTGTTTTCAGTGGCGGCAGCGGCGACAACCAGGGCGGGATTTCCCGTGATGTGATAGTCCACCACGGCCAGCCCCTCAGTTTTTTTCAAAAGGGTTTGTATTACCTTTGGCCCGTCTGTTTCCAGCTGTTTACCGATGCCAACTGTGGCAGGCCAGCCACCCCAGACGAGATTGACTTTCATTCTGTCACCAGCTTTACCCTTCAGAAGCTGATTCACTTTTTCGGCCTCGCCTTCCAGTAGGGCAAAACCGTTGGAGATGATGGCCGTCAAAGGTTTTCCGGTCTTGTCCAAAGGTGCCACGTAATTCATCCACCAGTTGTGATTGTACAAGGAACCATCCGGGGCAAATTCCTTTATCAATTCAAACTCTACTTCCAGATCGATCTGGTTGCCTTTCGCCTTCAGGGTGTAGGTGCCGTCGCTCAGTTTGAGATATTCGGCGGTGGAAACTTGAAGTTCTTGGTTGTTGGGTCCGTAAACCTTGCCCGACACTTTGACGCTGGTAACATTGATGGTCTTCTCCTGCAGTTTTCCGCAAGCGGTTATCGCCAGGATTAGGCATAATGAGATCAGTAGAATCAGGTGCTTTTTCATTTTTCCTCCCTTTGAATGATAAGTATAATACCTATTTTACATCTGGTTAATTGTTTCACTTCTTACTCCGGTATTAAGAAAATTACCTTAACTGAGCGGGTTGAAGTCCGCTATTCTAAAAAATGATTTGGCACTATTTCTCGTATATAAGCACGGGGTTACCATTGGCCAAGGTTACAAGCTTGTTTCCCTTGACCTTACAATATTGGTTTGACTGGCCGTGCATCGTTACGCTTATTATTCCGTCGCTATCCACTGAAGTGATCGTAAAGGTTCCAGATGAATAACTGCGCATATTCATAAAATTATTGTATGCGTCGAAGGTTCCGTCTTTTCGAAGTTCAATGTACCAGCTGGGCCCAAATTTAGTTGGATCTCCGACGTCAAAGTAAAACTTTCCGATAACTGATGGGATGTATTTTTTCAACCTCTCTTTCTCTTTTATTTCTTTTGCCAATCTTTTCTCTTCCTGTGCCACTCTTGCCTTTTCTTCTTCTGCTTCTTGTGCGATTCTCAAGCTTTCTTCCTCTTCATGGAAAGCCAGCATTTGGTCTTGGTATCTCATCAGAGTGTCTTTAATAAATCCCAAATTCGCCCGGGTTGCCAGGCTAATGGCTTGTTCAAAGGTTTCGGGACTGAGGTAAGTGATTGTCTCCTGGACAGAAGCTTCGCCAGATTGATTGTGAATCTCGAGATTCCTACTTAACCACTCGCAGATATGTTCCTTGGATAGTTCTTCATCTTTTAGATCGTTCGAGACAAAGCCATCCAATTCCTCATCTGTGAGCTTCACAAGCTCACGGTTGCCATACCAAGTGCCGAACTCCTCTGTTAACTCACGAACCCAATATTCATACCAATCGAAATTATCGGTGTATGAATCGCCCTCATCTTCATATTCATCTTCTTCAGCTTCATCGACTTGCAAGACTTGGCCTATCTTGATCGTGTTTGAGGAAAGGTTGTTCAGTTCTTTGAGTTGGCTGACAGTGATGCCATACTTCTTGGCGATGCCGGAAAGAGTATCGCCTTTCTGTACTTTGTGAGTGGTGGCCTCCGCTGCTAACATCACTAACAAAGTCAGGATGATAACTGTGATTAATGTGATTTTTTTCATGTTAACTCCTTGATTTAGGCTGTATCATGATACTTTTGATGGATTAAAGGGTGGAATGATCTGGCGTTTACAATAACCCTTGTCCCAAGTGCGGTACAATCGGCGCGAACATAAGAGACGAGGAATCGGAACACCTGAGAATACAAGGTTAGACCCTATCCTATTCATAGGTGGATATTTGTTGGCGAGAATTTGGATTCTGTGATTGGAACATGAGTTGGAAGCACAGATTCTGTTCATCCAACCCGGGTCTGGATTGGCCAGCCTTTGAAGGCTGGACCCACAGACGGTTTTGAGCAGGAAATACAAGCCATGGATCTTTCATTTGTTCACCTGAAGCAAAGCTATCGCGATTGAGTTTAGTGGCAAGATATTTTTTGTAAGGTTTTCTTAACAAATCCCAACTGGCTCATGGTTTGGGGCTTCCGCAACCATTTCCGGATATGGGACGGCCGGGACGACGCAAACCAGCCGCAGGACAGCGGGATCTATTTTTACAGGTTTGTGGCCGGCAGCCACATCGAAACGAGCAGGATGTTGCTGTTGAAACAGGCGCTATATGTCTGGAACAGCCCGTTCTTTGTTTAGGAGCCGGCTTCCTTTTTGCCCACGGGAGCCACGTAGATCACGAATTCCTCCTCACCGTCCAGGCCCAGACAGGCGTTCATCATTTCATCCATGAACGCTCCGATCATGCAGGCCCCGGCACCCACGGCCTCCGCGGCGAGATGGATGTTTTGGCCCACGTGGCCCGCGTCCACATACAGATAGCGGTAGGAGCGCTGCTGATAGCGCCAGACGGCGCGGTAGGGACGGGCACTGAGGATGAAGGTGACGGCGGAACCGGCCACCATCTGCTGACCCATGCAGCCTTCCAGCACTTGCTCCGCGATGTTTTCAGGAGCTTCGAGCCTGATCAGGCCGTGCTTGAGGGGATGATACCAGTAGAGTCCGGGGGTGAGGTTGGCCACGTTGTTGACCAGCAGATAGCATTCAAAAGGATGGCGGCTGCCGGCGGAGGGGACATTGCGGAAGGTGACCTCGATGTTTTTCCCGCTGCGGAAGTCGCGCGCCCAGCAAGAAGCCCAGAGCAGAAAGGATAGTTCTTCCAAGGAAAGGGGTTGATCTGAATATTTTCGCAGACTGCGGCGTTGGCTGATCGCCTGGCGCAGAGATAGTTCCGGCACGGGGATGCGTTCCACGGCCGGAAGCTGGATGATCTCGCCGGGGCGGACCTTCACCGCTTCCGGACAGGGCTTGCCCAACTCCTGATCGCTGCTGCCGCCGTAGAGGTAGCGGGTGAGGCGCACAAAATCCGGGCCGATGCTGGCCGCTTGGGGCAGGGCTTGTTTGATCTCCGCGACCGCCGCGGAGCAGCTTTGTTCCAGGCTGGCGTACTCTTCAGCGCTCAGTTTGGCCTCGGCCATGATCTCCTCGCGGCTGGCGCCGCGGGCTTTATGGAAGATGTATTCAAAACTCTTCATGTCCATGCTTTGGTTCCTTTCAATCTCCCAGACAGATGCCCAGACCGCGCGCGGTGCGCACCAAGCCGGAATCCGGGTCCACATGGTTGTAGGTTTTGATGGCATCCGCCAAAGGCACGGCCACGATGTCGGGATGGTGGTAGGCGGCCATGTGGCCCCATTTCTGCTGCAGCACCAGTTCGAAGGCCATCACTCCGAACTGCGAGGCCAGCACGCGGTCAAAGGAGTTGGGCCGTCCTCCGCGCTGCAAGTGGCCGAGGATGGTTTCGCGGATCTCGATGGAGCAGCCGGCATCCTTGAGTTCCTGAGACAGCCGCAGGGCCGCTCCGCTCAGGCGGATGGGCATGGCGCCGGGGTCTTCGCTGGTGGTGTAGCTCATGGTTCCGGCCAGCGGTTTGGCGCCTTCCGCGATCACGATGTTGGCAAAGCCTTTGCCGGAGGAGACGCGCCGGTTGATGGCCTCCATCACGGAGTTGATGTCATAGTCAATCTCGGGAATAAGGCAGACCTCGGCGCCGCCGGCGATGGCAGCGTGTAGCGCGATCCAACCGGCGTAGCGGCCCATCACTTCCAAGATCAGCACGCGATGATGACTGGCGGCGGTGGTCACCAGCTTGTCCACGGCATCGGTGGCGGATTCGACGGCGGTCTGGAAACCAAAGGTGAAATCGGTGTCGGCGAGGTCGTTGTCGATGGTTTTGGGCACACCGATGATGGGGCAGCCCAGTTCGAACAAGCCCTGCGAGATGCGCTGGGAGCCGTCTCCGCCGATATTGATGACAGCGCTGATGTTTTGGGCGCGGAGGCGGTCCATGAGGTCGGCGCCGCGGTCAATCGTGGTCCAGGAGCCGTCAGTGTTCTGCACAGGCCAGTTGAAGGGACCGCCGCGGTTGGTGGTGCCGATGATGGTGCCACCCTGAACGTGAATGCCGGCAACGGTTTTGGGTGTGAGTTCCACGATCTGCATGGGGTCGAGCATGATGCCGTTAAAGGCGTCGATGCTGCCCAGAACTTCCCAGTCCGGCTCAAATGCGGTGCGTTTGACGATGGCGCGGATGACGGCGTTGAGGCCGGGGCAGTCTCCGCCCCCGGTAACTACAAGCAGTCTTTTTTTCATATCAGATCTCCAAAATTGTCTAATTTTATCGGTATCTTAAACTCTGTTCTGGGTCTTGATGATGCTTTCATACACAGTGCGGTTGGCCACGATGATCTCTTCCAGACTGGGATTGGGGACGTTCGTGCAGGCTTCCACCGTGGCGGCGCAAATGCGGTGGATATCCGGAAAACGGATCTTCTGGTCCAGAAAGAGGCGCAGGGCCGCCTCGTTGGCGCTGTTCAGCACGGTGGGCAGGAGGCCGCCGCTTTTGGCTACCTCAAGTCCAAGATAATAAAGGGGATAGCGGTCCGGAGGAACCGGCGCGAACTCCAGCCGCGAGAGGCTCAGCAGATCGGTTTGCACCAAACGCGAGGGCCAGCGCTCGGGCCAGGCCAGCGCGTGGAGGATGGGAAGTTTCATGTCCGGAGCGCTAAGCTGGGCCAGGATCGAGCCGTCCACGAACTCCACCAGGGAATGGACCACGGACTGGGGGTGCAGAACGGCGCTGATCCGCTCGTAGGGCAGCCCGAACAGCCAGTGCGCCTCCATCACTTCCAGGGCTTTGTTGAACATGGTGGCGCTGTCGAGCGTAACTTTCGCGCCCATTGACCAGTTTGGATGCTTCAAGGCCTGTTGGGGAGTGACGAGGGCAAAATCCGCGAGCGGCAGATCGCGGAACGAGCCGCCGGAAGCGGTGATGTGGATCCTGCTGACCTCGCCGGCGGGATGGTTGCCGATGGCCTGAAAGATGGCGCTGTGCTCGCTGTCCACGGGCAGCAGCTCCACCTTGTTTGTTTTGATCAGCGGCATCAGCAAATGCCCCGCCATCACCAGCGATTCCTTGTTGGCCAGGGCCAGGCGGGCTTTTTTCTCCACGATGGCGAAGCTGGCGCGGAGTCCGGCCGAACCGCTGATGGCGTTCAGCGCGATGTCATAGTCCTCATCCCGCAAAGCTTTGAGCAACTCTTTGGCGCCAAAATAAAGCTTCAGATCCGGATACCTCAGCCTTAGCGCCGCCTGCTCCGCGGGGTCCGTTATTCCGGTGAGAATGGCCACGGGAACAGAGAATTCCCGGCAGATGGAAGCTAGCCTGGCGTGGTCCGAGTGAGCGGAAACGAGGCTGAGAGTAAGGCGGGAAGCTTGTTCGCGCAGCACGGCCAGGGTGGACGAGCCGATGGAGCCCGTGGCACCCAGCAGGGCGAGTTTGCTTACCATGTGTAGCTGAGTGACAGCCGCTGCGAGGACCCCAGTGCGTCAGCCGAGCCGTTGCGCCAGGCAAAATCGATGCCCAGGGCCTTGTAACGCACTCCCAGACCGGCGGTGAAACAATCCGCGTCCCAGCCCGCCATCACGTTGAGCGCGGGGATGGGGTTCACCAGAACCCCGGCATGAAAATCCGCGCTGACAGGTCCGGCAGCCACGTTGGAGGCCTCGCCGCGGTCTTCCGCGAAGATCTGGGCGCGCAGGGCCAGATGGACGGGGATCTCTTTGAAGGGAGCGAAACCGTAGCCGAGTTCCAGGTCCAGATTGGGAATGGCTATCTCGTGGGTGCCGTTTGCCCAGATGAGTTGGGTGGAAAAGAAATCGCGCAGGTTGGCCGCGGCCCGGAAGCCTTTGCCGGCGTTCCAGAGCAGACCGAGGTCGGCGCCAATCCCGAAACCGGAGTTTTCCGCCAGACTGCGGTAGGCCAGTTTTGGGGTCAGGCCCAGATGCAGATTATCCCGCAGCGAGCGGGCCAGACTGCCGTAAATGATCACATCGTGGTTGCCCACGGTTTTCCAAACCTCGGGTCGGTTGGCGTTGCTGAGGCTGTCCGCGGGGTTTTCCAGCTGGGTGAGCTTGATTTCGTCGATGCCCAGATGGTTGATCTGGAGCGAGGTGCGGGTCTTGGTGCCGAACACCGCGCCCAACTGGTTTTGCTGCATCAGGCCCTCAAAGTGTTCCACCCGCATCAGTTCCACTCCGCTGAAACCGGGTTCGGCCAGCAGCGCGGGATTCCACCAACCCGCGGCGAGCGAATTGCCGAAAGTGAGGCCGGTGTTGCCCATCGCCTGATTTTGCACGCCGGAGGAGAGCTGAAAGATCTCGCCCGCGTATTTCGTGGCTCCCAGCAGCGCCGTGAGCGCCAGGAAGAGAATGGCTGTGTATGGTTTTTTCATGAATCTTACCTATGCGGACAAGATAAGCCGGACCGCGCTTTTGGTAAAGTAATTTATTTCCGTGGGAGGCGTCAACTGCCCAAAATTCCCAGCAACACGCCCGCGGCGACGGCGGAGCCGACCACCCCGGCCACGTTGGGGGCCATGGCGTGCATCAGTAGATAGTTGGTGGGATCGTATTTCTGCCCCATCACTTGGGAAACACGCGCGCTGGCCGGAACGGCGGAAACGCCGGCGTTGCCGATGAGGGGGTTGATCTTGTCTTTCACAAAGAGGTTCATGAATTTGGCGAACAGTACGCCGGAGGCCGTGGCCACTGCAAAGGCGAAAGCGCCCAGAAAAAATATCCCCAGCGACTGCGGGGTAAGAAAGACGTCGGCGGTGGTTTTGGCGCCCACGGTGAAGCCCACCAGCACGGTCACGATGTCGATCAGCGAAGTCCGGGCCGTCAGGGCCAGGCGTTCCGTGACACCGCATTCCTTGAGCAGATTGCCCAAGAAGAGCATGGCCAGCAGGATCGCTCCGCCCGGGGCGATGATGGCGGTCACCAAAAATGTGATCACGGGGAAGAAGATCTTTTCCTTCTTGGACACCTGGCGGGGCGGTTTCATCCGGATCAGGCGCTCTTTGGGGGTGGTGAGCAGTTTCATGATCGGCGGCTGGATCACCGGCACCAGGGCCATGTAGGAATAGGCGGCCAGGGCGATCGGGCCGATCAGATTGGGTGCCAGCTTCGAGGCCAGGAAGATGGAGGTGGGGCCGTCGGCGCCGCCGATTATGCCGATGGAGGCGGATTCCAAAACGTTGAAACCGAGCAGCAGGGCGCCCAAAAAGGTGCCGAAAATGCCCACCTGAGCAGCCGCGCCCAGCAGGATCAGCTTGGGATTGGCGATCAGAGTGGAAAAGTCGGTCATGGCACCGATCCCCAGGAAGATGAGAGCGGGAAAGATGCCCTTGCTAACGCCGAAGTAGAGGTAGTTCAGCACACTGCCTTCGCTTACCACGCCCAGGCCCTGCTCCAGCATGCCGGGAATGTTGCCCACGATGATGCCGAAACCGATCGGCACCAGCAGCAGCGGCTCGAAGCCTTTCACGATGGCCAGGTAGATGAAAACTATCCCGGCCAGGATCATCAGCGTGTTGCCCCAGGTGAAACTCACGAAGCCGGTGGTGTTCAGGATCTGAAGAAATTCCTGCATGCTCAGGCCTCCAGCTCGATCAGCGGATCGCCTTCCTGCACGTTGTCGCCTTTCTGGACGTGCACTTTGAGGACCTTGCCGCTCAGGTTGCTGTGGATCTCGGATTCCATTTTCATCGCCTCCAGGATCAGCAGGGTCTGGTCTTCCCGCACAACTTCGCCGGGATGCACCTTAACCTCGATGATGCTGCCGGGCAGCGGGGCGCGCACGATCCTGTCCGCGGGGGCCGTTTTGGCGGGTGGCAAGTTTTGCGGGCGGGCGGGTTTGGCCGCGGGCTTGTCCTTGATCTCGATGCCCGTCAGCGTCATCAGCAGATCGCCTTCCTGCACGGGCGCACGGTCTTTCACGTGAATCTTTTCCACCACGCAATCCACCGGCGCGGCGAGCTCGGATTCCATCTTCATCGCCTCCAGCACCAGAATGGTCTGGCCTTTTTTCACGGCCTCGCCTTCTTTCACTTTCAGGGAGGCGATCACGCCGGGCAGCGGCGCGCGGATCTCGCCGGTGCCGGAGGCAAAATCGCTGGAAAACGCCGGCGCCAGCGGAACGGCCTGTTCCTGCTGCGGCAGCACGGGCACCTGGGGCAGGGCGTCGTCTTCGATCTGGATCAGGTAATCCGTGCCGTTGATGTTGATCTTGGCGTGGCTGGGGGTATATTCCAGCACCCGGGCTTCGTAGCGCTGCCCGCCGATGATCAGTTTATAGGTTTTCATGCTTTCTACTCCTTTTGCGCAGAATGTCGCGGTTCGGCATGTTCAGCATCACGCTGCCCCGCCACTGGTCGGATCCCGCGCGACGGAAAGTGAGCAGCAGCCGGCGCCGCTCCTCGATGTCGTTTTTGTATAGGTACAGAGCGGTGATGGCGGCCGCGATCACATCCGCGTTCATGTCCACAGGGCGGGTTTTCACTTTGCCGGAGGAGGTGAGCACCAGGGTGCCGTCCGTGTCTTTGGGCCTGGGGTTCAGGCGTTTCAGCTGGCTGATCACCAGGGCGGTGAGGGCCAGCGCGGAAAACACGATCAGCACGCCGAAACCGAGGATCGTGAGCCCGAAGCTCATCTTGTTGGCGTTGAAATCCTCTTCGAAGGTCACCAGCTCTTCCGGGGTGCGGTTCAGCGCCTGCAGGGAATAGTTGTCGAAGCTTTTGTCGGAATTGGCGATGCCGGCGAACTGGCGCACCTTTTTCACTGGCAACTGTTTCTGCGCGGCCAGCTCGCCGATGGTGCTGAGTTCCGTGAAGCCGTAGATGCTGTATTGCTGTGCCAGCAAGGCCCGGAAGGGTGTGATGCCGAGTCGGCGCAGACTCATCTTGTCCAGCACCTCGTTGTTGGGCTCGATGCCCAGATACTCTTTCCAGCGCTCCAGATCGGTGATCTCCAGCTTCGCGGCCACGTCCAGCAGATTGTCTGTGTCTTTAAAGCCGTAGGCGCTGGTCACTTCGCTTTCGCGCAGTTGCAGCAGGCTGTCGGACATCGCCTGGATCTGCAGCTGCAGGTCCTCGAAGCTGGGCGCCTCCATTTCCTGGGCCGCCAGGGCGAAGCTGACCAGCAATAGCAGCAGGGCAAAAAACGTTGTCTTGCTCATGATGCTTGATTAAAGCGGGATGTTTCCGTGCTTGCGGGGCGGGATGCTGTCCTTTTTGTTGGCCAGCATTTCCAGGGCGCGGATGAGGCGAAAGCGTGTGCGCGCGGGCTCGATGATATCGTCGATGTAGCCCCGCTCGGCCGCGGCATAGGGATTGGCGAATTTCTCCGCGTATTCCTTTTCCCGTTCCAGCAGGGTCTGTTTGGGATCCGCGGAGGCCTGTGCCTCCTTGCGGAAGATCACTTCCACCGCGCCTTTGGGACCCATCACGGCGATTTCCGCGCTGGGCCAGGCGTAAACCAGGTCCGCGCGCATGTGCCGGCTGTTCATCACGCAGTAGGCGCCGCCGTAGGCTTTGCGCAGGATCACGGTGATTTTCGGAACGGTGGCTTCCGCGAAGGCGTAGAGAAGCTTGGCGCCGTTGCGGATGATGCCGTTGTGTTCCTGGCTGGTGCCGGGCAAAAAGCCGGGCACGTCTTCCAGCACGATCAGCGGGATATTGAAGGAATCGCAGAAACGCACGAAGCGGGCCGCTTTGATGGAGGCGTCGATATCCAGCACCCCGGCCAAAACTTTGGGCTGATTGGCCACGATGCCCACGGGGAAACCATTCATCCGCGCGAAACCGACCACCACGTTCTGCGCGAAATTCAGCATCACCTGCAGAAATTCCCGGTCATCCACTATCTCGTGGATCACGTCCAGAATGTCGTAGGGCTTGTTGGGATTTTCCGGGATAACCTCTTCCAGCGCGGCGCAGACGCGATCCACCGGATCGTGCGAAGGCACGTAGGGCGGGTCTTCCATATTGTTGGAAGGCAGATAGCTGAGCAGTTTCTGGATCAGCAGCAGGGTCTCCGACTCGCTGTTGGTGATGAAATGCGCCACTCCGCTTTTGCTCGAGTGCACCATCGCCCCGCCCAGATCCGCGGTGGTCACCGTCTCGTTCAAAACGGTCTTAACCACCTTGGGTCCGGTCACGAACATGTAGCTGTTGTGCTTTTCCATCATCACAAAGTCTGTGATGGCAGGGGAATAGACCGCTCCGCCGGCGCAGGGGCCAAGGATGGCGGAGATCTGCGGGACCACTCCGCTGGCCATCACGTTGCGCCAAAAGATCTCGGCGTAGCCGGCCAAAGCTTCTATCCCTTCCTGGATGCGCGCTCCGCCGCTGTCGTTGAGCCCGATCACGGGGCAGCCGTTCTTCAGCGCCATGTCCATGATCTTGCAGATCTTGTCCGCGTAGTTCTTGGAAAGCGAGCCGCCGAAAACGGTGAAATCCTGCGCGAAAAGATAGACCAGACGTCCGTTGATGGTGGCACTGCCGGTAACCACGCCGTCGCCGGGATAGACCTGTTCGTCCATGTCAAAATTGGTGCAGCGGTGCGTCACGAAGAGGTCGAACTCTTCAAAGCTGTCGGGGTCGACCAGTTGATCGATCCGCTCGCGGGCGGTTAGTTTTCCTTTGTCGTGCTGTTCCTGAATGCGTTTGACGCCGCCGCCGAGGGCTGCCGCGTCGCGTCTTTCCCTCAGTTTGATGATCTGGGTTGTCATGTTTCGGTCCTTGTTTTGGATGATGATTTCAGGTATCGTACCCCGGCACATTTATGCTTCCCGGAGCCGGTCAATTGGATGCCAGCTTATTTAAGTCCGTTATTTCGTAAAGGTTTATTATTCCAGTGGGGCAGGCCCGGCGGAGACGGGACCCCTCCGGGATCAGCGCAACCGCAAGGTTTTAAACAACTTCCGCTCGCCGGAGGATAGCAGTTCCAGCAGATACACTCCGTCCGCGACCTGGCTGTCGTTGTGGTCGCGGCCATCCCAGACGAACTGGCACCGGCCTTTGGCGCCGGAGCTGCCGCGGAAGCCGCCAACTCTCTGTCCGCGCAGGTTGTAGATGCTGATCTCCACCATTTCGCCGGCTTTGGCAACCTGGCAGCTAATCCGCAGTTCCGCGTCAAATGGATTGGGCGAGCATACCAGCGTCATCTCCGGAACAGGGACCAGGGTATCCTCAACTTCCACTCCGGGATAGATTTCCGGGATGAATTGGGCCAGAAAACTCCGTACCTCGTTTTGCAGCATGAAATACAAGGGAAAGCCAAGCAGCACCAGCGTTCCGCCGTCCTGAACCCGGATCGCCAGGGGCGCGTTGTCGTTCACGCCGTCGTTCGCGATCTCGGCCAAATACAGCGGATCTGATGCTCCGGCAAAGACATAGCTCATCGGCAACATGCCTCCCCAGGGCGCCGCCAGCTTGGCTGGATCGGGATGCAGTTCCGGGTAGACATCGCTCTGCGCGGAAACCAGCACCGCCGAATTGTTCAGCAGCGGCGTGATCCCCGGCAGAAACCTGTTCAGGAAAGCATTGTCGAACTGGCTGGGATACTTCCATCCCGAGATCAGCAGGGTGCCGCCGCTGAGCACATAGCTGCCCAGCAGGTTTTGGTAGGCGATGATCTGCATGTCCGAAAAATCGTCGCAGTGCCAGAGGATGAAGGGATGATGGCTCAACTGGCTGAGGGCGAGTTGGCCCTGGCTCTCAAGGTCCCAAACGCTGTGGGAGAAATCGCCCAGAACATCGGTGTAGAAATCATCCACCATCTGGTCGGTGGGTGAAATGTTGGCCCCGTTGCCGTGCCGGGTCTCGTCCACCAGCAGAAAACCCTGGTCGAAAGGAAAGTCGATCGGCGTGGCCACCATCCGGTTGGAGGGCAGGCTGCGAAAGCCTTCCAGGTCCACCGCCGTCACATGATACTGATAGCTGTGCCCGTTGGTGACGGTGAGGTCCGTGTAGTTCAGCGCGTTCAGCGGCGTGTCCGTTAGGCGGATGACTTCTCCGTCCGGATACAGTTGGCGGAAAATGTGGTAACCCGCCAGCGGGATGCCACCGCCAAAGGGATTCCAGCTCAGGTCCACCGCGCCATCGTAAGCCAGGCAGGTGGCCAGTTGCGGCGTGTTTTGCGTGAACGAGCGGGTCAACACCCAGTGGTTGGGGTCGATCTGAATGGTGCTCATATCGTCGGAAAGCGCTATGGGAAAGTAGTTTGTGTAGCCATCAGCCGTGGCCCGGACCACCACAGAGTCCGCCACCGCCGAGCCCGGAATGCTCACCGGCACATCTATATCGAAGAGCGTGGAGGTGGGACTGCTCGTGGTGCCGATGATCTTGGCTTGGCCGCTGTCGTTGTGCAGCACGGTGAAATTGGCGTTGGGCACGCCCGGGGAGTAGATCCACTGCTGGAAAAACTGGGTCAGGTCATCTCCGCCGGCCTGTTCCGCGAGGTCGATGAATTCCGCCGTGTTCATGTTTCCGCCGGGAAAGGTGGTCAGGATGCTGCGGATGAAGCTGAAAAAGGCGTCGTTGCCCAATTTGAGCCGCAGCATGTGCAGCACGGAGGCCGATTTTTCGTAGGTGGGCGGCGCGAACATCATGTTGTACTCAGGGTCGAAGATCGTCTGCGCGCCGTTGCTGTTTTCCCAGCTGAGATAGTATTGCTGGATGTTGTCGCGCAGGTAGTCGCAGCCGGCCTCCCAGCCGGCGTGGTGCGCTTCCCAGAGGAACTCCGAATAGGTGGCGAAACTCTCTTTCAGCCACACCTCGCGCATGGTGATGGGCGTCACCAAATTTCCGTACCACTGATGCGTAAGCTCATGCGCCACAATGGATTCGTAGTTTTGGTTGCCGGTCAGGTAAGCCGCGCCGAAGGTGGTCATGGTTTGGTGTTCCATCGCCGCGTAGGTGGTCATCGGAACCACCATGTGCCCATATTTTTCAAAGGGGTAGGGGCCGTAAACGGAGGAGAAGAAGTTGATCATGTCCGGCACATTGGCAAAATCCACCTGGGCGTTGTTAAGTTGGCCGGGCAGCACGAAATTTTGGATGGGCAAAGTGCCGGCCTGCTGCGCGAACTCGATGTAGGGGGCGGCGGCGAAACCCATCACGTAAGTGGCTATGGGGGAGGACGATACCCAGTGGTGGGTGCGGGTGCCGTTGCCGTTGTCCGTGATCCCGGTCCTGATCCCGTTGGCGGCGGCCAGCCAGTCTGACCGCAGTGTTATGTTCCAGTCCACCAAAGCTTTATCCCAAGGATGATCGTAAGAGGGCCAGTAGTAGCGGCCGGCGTCGGGATTGGACAGGGTGTAAACCGCGGCGGCGGTGAAGATCAGGCCGATGTTGTAGGGCGCCGGGGAACGGCGGGGGTGGCCGGAGTAGAAAACCTTGGTGACAAAAGGGTTGCGCTGCGCTGGAGGCAAGGGAATGTTGACCACTCCGTCAGCGTGGGTGAAGGCCACCGGCGCGTCGTTGAGCAGCACGCTGTAAACCTGCAGCGAATCACTCTCCAGCTCGTATTGGATCGCGTCCAGCGGCCACTCCGGCATTACCTGCGCCTCCACCATCCCGCTGATGAACTGGCTCTGAGTGTCGATCTCGAGGTTGATCACATATTTGGTGACATCAAAACCGGTCAGCGAATCGGCGCGCTCGATCTCGCGCGTGCTGGGCTCCAAACTCCAGAAGGGCTGCGTGGCGTTCAGGCCGGCAGCCAAAAACGTCAACAGTAACAGCGGCAACAACTTGGCAAGCTTGTTCATCTGTTCCTCGGGTGGGTTTTTACCCTGACTAAGTTGAATTTCACTCTCCGCCGCGGGCTGTTTTTTGTCAATGAGATATCGATATTTATACACAGAGGCACGCAGACACAGAACTGGAGTTCTGGGGTTTTGAAGATGCCAACGGTAAATCTGAATATTTTAAGCAGTATGAATATGATAACCAAAATCATTTGATAAAATCCAAGAGCGCCAAAGTTGGTGGAATTTTCTCCATCCTTGAATACACCAACGACGGGCAGGGAACACCGGTTAAAACTGTCAACTACGATTCCGCTGGAGAGCTGATCAGCACAAGCAATTTCACCAATTCATATGATGTGCAGGGCAACCTGATCGAACAGGTTGAACGCGTTTCTGAAGAAGCGGATAACTGGGAAATTTACAGAACGAATACGATAATTTACTACCCTTGAACCCACTCCGCCCCAACGATCAATACGGGATAAATACGGGATCACTACGGATTTTATCCGTATTGATCCCGTATTTATCCCGTATTGATCTCGGGAGCCAAGTGCGATTGCAATATAAAGACCACACCTAAAATTGCAAATTGTCTCACTGAAAATTGCAAATGCGCTGGTAAACGATTTATCGAGGTTAACACCACATCACCTATTGCTGTCCTATCAGTATGCTATGTAGAATATTAGAAAGGTAAGGGCTGCTTTTTTAAATATGACCTATGCTATGTCCACATGGTCAATAATCAACCCTATCTGCAGGTTTTGGTGATATCTTTCTACTGGTGTTTGTATAAAAATTGTCCCAGTGGTTTTTGCAAGCAACACCTGGAACTTCCTTTCTCACTTTGCTTTACTATTTTTGACCATGTGGTACTTTCATGCAACTTTGAGTGAGAACTTATAGCCGTTTCCGTTCCCAGCCCGAAATTTCGCTTGACAATAATTCATGCCTCGGATTAGAATGAATTTAACACCTATCGGGAAGTAAACCATGGATATGATCCTGACCTTGGCATATGTATCTTATCAGGTCCCACGCGCCGGTTTTCGAGCCTTAGCCAGAGCAGTGGGGTCCACGCCCTGGCGCCGGGCCACGCCAGACAGAGCAAAAATCCTCTCACACCAAAACCTGCAAGGAACATGACATGAACAAAAATGTTGTTTTCCTCGCGCCTTACGTTTTTACGCACAGCTTGAGCGCCAGCGTCGGCACGCTTAAGAAATCAATTTCCGCCCCAGATCCACAAGTTGCCAGTCATTATAATAAATGAGGTATATCATGAAATCAAACACATTACGAGTTTTGATCCTGATCACATTGTTAATCGGGCTTATGGTGGCAGGCTGCCACAAACCGACGGATCCGGATCAGGTGTCCAAGCCGGTCTTCAGTCCCCCCGGAGGCACTTATGAAGGAGGAATTGACGTTGGCATCACCACAACCACCTTGGGCACGACGATCCTCTACACCACCGACGGCAGCGACCCCAACTCCAATTCTTCCGTGTACGTCAGCCCCATTCACGTTACGCAAACCACTACCCTGAAAGCCAAAGCCTACAGAAGCGGCCTGCAGGACAGCGCCATCGCCACAGCGAACTACACCATCGAAACACCCCCCATACCCGAGAATTTCGTCTTTGTCCCTGGCGGCACCTTCACCATGGGCGATACCAGAGGTGGAGGAGAAGATAATGAACTGCCCACCCACAGCGTTACCTTAAGCCCTTTCTTCATTGGCAAATACGAGGTTACGCAAGCCGAATACACGGCGATCATGGGATCCAATCCGGCGCATGATTACGGCGTGGGGGACAATTATCCAGTCTATTATGTATCCTGGTATTCCATCCTCAAGTATTGTAACCTGCGCAGCCTGGCGGAAGGGCTCACTCCGGTTTATACGATCAGCGGCTCCACCAATCCCGCCATTTGGGGAGATGTTCCTACAGATTACAACACTGCCTGGAATGCCGCCATCTGCAACTGGAACGCCAACGGCTACCGGCTGCCCACCGAAGCGGAGTGGGAATACGCGGCCCGGGGCGCGACCAACAACCCCGACTATCTCTATTCCGGCTCTGATGACATCAATGCCGTTGCCTGGTATGGTGGTAACGACAACCCTTATGGCAGTAAACCGGTGGGCACAAAAGCCCCCAACGGCATAGGCACTTACGACATGAGCGGCAACCTCTGGGAATGGTGCTGGGACTGGGGGGACTATTATAATTCCGCTCCTCAGACCAATCCGACCGGACCTGCCAGTGGAGATTACCGGCTGTTGCGCGGTGGCGGCTGGTACTACTATGCCTACGTCTGCCGGGTCGCCGGTCGCCTAGGCAACTACCCGTTCTTCAGCTACTACCTCTACGGGTTTCGTCTCTGTAGGGCTATAAATTGATCGATTCTTGGCTTTTGGCCCTTGGCCTTTGGCAATACCGGCGTTAGCCGGTCGAAATTTTGGCAGAACTCAAGATCATCAACGATTTTTACATTTTGCTCAAGTGGTATGGCAACCTCTTGAGCAAGTTTCCCCGTAATCATCGTTATGCACTTGGTTTGCGGATCGAAAACACGCTCTACGATATTCTGGAGTTGTTGATCGGGCAAAAAGCGCAACCAGGATCACCTCAATTGATGAACCAGGCAAGCGTCAAGCTGGATGTCCTGCGCTTTTTGGTGCGCTTGACCTTTGAACTTAAGCTTATCTCTACTGCACAACACCATGCGTTCGTCGAGCAAATCGACAATATTGGCAAACAACTGGGAGGCTGGCTAAAATCCCTCCAGAAGTGAATGAAACGGCTTGGTTACCTATACGAGCAGATTTACACTTGGGAAAATCTGCTGACCGCCTTTCGGGACGCGAAAAGAGGCAAGATTTCCGCGGACTTGAGTGCGTTTGAGTACGATTGGGAGTGTAAGCTGCTGGAAATGCAGTCCCATCTGAAGGCTCAGGATTATCGATTTGGCGCTTACAGACACTTTGAGATTTATGAACCAAAGCCAAGGACAATTTCCTGCGCTCCATTCCGGGACCGGGTGCTACATCACGCTCTGTGCAATGTTATCATGCCCATTTTGGAAAAATCCATGATCGTGGACAGCTATGCCTGCCGCCGGAACAAAGGCTTGCATAAAGCACTCAGAAGAGCCTTTTGGTTCTATCAAAACTCTCTCTATCACTATCGGCTGGACATCAAAAAGTTCTTCTATACCATCGACCATCAGACCCTGCTGGCCAAACTAAACAGAAAATTCAAAGACCGGAAATTGCTGTCTTTAATGGAACAGCTGCTGGGAACTTATGACAGTGGGGTACAGTATTACTATCCGGCTAACGAATCTGATGTGTGCGATATGGTTCGGCCGCGGGGATTGCCGATAGGTAACCTGACCAGCCAGCTCTTTGCCAATTTCTATTTGAATGATTTCGACCACTATGTGCGCGAACAGCTGCACTTCCCCTACTACATCAGATACATGGACGATGTTATTGTGTTTGGTGATTCGTGGGAAAGTCTCAAGAACGCCGTAACCCAAATCACTTCAGGGTTGGCCGAGATCAGGCTTTGTCCCAACGAGAAAAAGAACTATATCAAGAAGAACTCTCAGGGGATAGACTTTCTGGGCTTCCGGCTGCATGAGAACAGGATCAAACTGCGCTCCAGGAACCTGGTCAGATTCAGGCGTAAATTGAAATCTCGCAAAGTGGTCACTGATTTCAACCAACTACTGCGGAGCATCAACGGGCATATTGGATATCTCACCGCGGGACATACCAAGAAACTGATAAACAGCGTATTCGGGGACATAGAGTTTTCAAATGAGAAGAGGAAGTGGAAAATGGTACTTCCCTAAGGTCAAAGCGCCAAAGAGACTGTTGCGCGGTGGCAACTGGAACAACAATGCCAACAACTGCCGGGTCGCCAATCGCAAAAACAACAACCCGAACAACAGCAACAACAACAACGGGTTTCGTCTCTGTAATGCTGAGCCAGCCAGAACCAGCATCTCCCTGCGGAGTAACCGGGCGCGCTAAATATAGCCCAGCGCTTTGACCTGATGCAGTAAATGCATCGAATGATTCTTTTAGGTTGGTAGGAAATGTCTCGAAAACCTGAATTTGATGTTTGAGAAATCTTGTTCCAATATCGTTCTATCGCCCTACAGGTTGATTCCAAAGACCAAGCTGATATACCCTGGCCGCAATGGTTTGTAGGACCGTCTGATCAGTTGGAGGCTCTGTCCTCCCCGGCGATCGCAATAAAATACTGGACAAATTTGCCGGGTTCTCTCAAACTGCCAGA
Organism: uncultured Candidatus Cloacimonadota bacterium; assembly: GCA_964631015.1. Lineage (GTDB taxonomy): Bacteria > Cloacimonadota > Cloacimonadia > Cloacimonadales > Cloacimonadaceae > Syntrophosphaera. The sequence continues at coordinate 18,258 of CAZVXH010000007.1, forward strand.
AACCCTTTTCAGAGGCGGTAAATTGATGAGCAAAACACCGGGACTCGCTCTGCGGGAGGCTTTGGTACAAAGCTACAATTACGCGCGGATCAGCTTCTGGCTGAACGGCAAGCCCCACAGCGCGGAAATCGCGCCCGCCCAGACCACCATGGATTTCCTGCACCACGGGCTGCGGCTTTTCGGCACCAAATGCAGTTGCAATGAAGGTGACTGCGGCGCCTGCACGGTGGTGGTGGCCAGCGCGCGCGAAGGCAAGATCTTTTACGAGGCGGTCACCTCCTGTCTCTACAACGCCGCCAAGCTGCACGGCAAGCATCTGATCACCGTCGAGGGCCTGGGCACGCCCGAGGATCTGCACCCCATCCAGCGTGTGATGCTTGAACACCACAGCACCCAGTGCGGCTACTGCTCTCCGGGTTTTGTGATGAGCCTGTTCGCGCTGCTGGCGATGAACGCGCATCCCTCCCGAGAGGAGATCCTCTGCGCGCTGGAGGGAAATCTGTGCCGCTGCACGGGTTACGACAGCATCCTGCAAGCCGCGCGGGATCTGGCTCAGAACTACACAGCGGAGCGGATCGTGCCGCCCTGGTGCCGGGCTGTGGAGCCTGAGATCTTCGCTTTTCGCCAGAAGGCTGAACACTCCCAAAAGACCGGCGGGCCTCTGCGCCACAGCCAAAACTATCTGTTGCCCGGGAACCTGGAGGAATTGGCCAAAATCACGGCGGAGCATGAGGATTTCACTTTCATCACCGGCGGGACGGACATCATGGTGCAGATGAACGTGCGGCGCAAAGGCTTTCCGCTGCTGATCGACCTCGGCGCCATCGCGGGACTGGAACTCATATCCTTCACCCGGGAAGGGATCCGGATCGGGGCCAACGTGACTTATTCCATGCTGCTGCAATCCGGCATCGTCAAGACCGATCTGCCTGTTTTGCATGAACTTGTGAAGCATGTCGCTTCCACCCAGATCCGCAATTTTGCCACCCTGGCCGGCAATATTGCCAACGCCTCGCCGATCGGGGACACCCTGCCGTTGCTGCTGGCGCTGAATGCTTCGCTGGAACTGTGGTCCGCGGCTGGGGAAAGAAAGTTGCCGCTCAGCGAATTCTATCTGGATTACCGCCAAACCGCCCTGCGCCAGGGCGAGATCATCACAGCCGCGCTGATCCCGGTGCCCCGGCGCGACGTGTTCGTGAAAACCATCAAGGCAGCGAAACGCAAGGCGGTGGACATTTCCTCGGTGGTGACGGCGGTAAGGCTCGAAACCGAGAACGGCAAAGTGACCACGGCGCGCCTGGCCGTGGGAGGAGTGGCCGCGGTGCCCAAACTCTCCATCAAATTCCTTAAGGCCATGCACAACATGGAGTTGCAGGGCCTGCACGCGGCGGAGATCGCGGACTATGTGGCGGCGGAATTTGAGCCGCTCTCGGACGTGCGGGGTTCGCGCGAATACCGCTCCAAACTGGTCAGGAACCACGTTTTTGCCTATCTGCGGGAGTTTTTGGCCGGGAGGCGGGGATGAGCAAACGATCTTATCACATCAGCGGAAAACTCCATCTGACCGGGAGTTCACGCTTCATCGCGGACGAAGCGCCCCTGCCGGGCATGCTGCACGCGAAGTTTTTCTACGCGCCGGTCGCCCACGCGAAGATACTGAAACTGGATACCGCGGAAGCGGCCTCCATCCCCGGAGTGGAGAGGGTTGTAACCGCCGCGGACATCCCCGGGGCCAACCAGATCGGCCACGTGATCCAGGACGAGCCGCTGTTCCCCGAAGACAGGATCATGTATCTGGGCCAGCCGCTGGCGATGGTGCTGGCCGCGGATGAAACCCTGGCCGAGGACGCCGCGAAGCTGATCAGGCTGGAATATGAAGAACTTCCGCCCCTGCTGGAGATCGACGCCGCGGACGCGAAATCCGAGTGGTACATCCCGGAGCGCAGGATCGAGTGCGGCGACGTTCACAAAGCTTTGTCCGCTGCGGTTTATACCCTTGAGGGGATCACAGAAACCGCCGGGCAGGAACATTTTTATCTGGAAAGCCAGCGCTGCCGCGCCATTCCCGGCGAAGGGCGCACCCTGACTCTGTTTACGGCCACCCAGAGCACCATGGAGGTGCAGACGGTACTGGCCCACGTGCTGGGCCTTCCCGCTCACCACATCATCGTCGAAGTGCCCCGTCTGGGCGGCGCTTTCGGCGGCAAGGAACGCGCCGCGACCCTCTGGGCCTGTCTGGCTGGCTTGGGGGCTTATCTGAGCAAAAAACCCGTCCAGGTGCTGCTGACCCGCGAGGAAGACATGCGCGGCACCGGCAAACGGCATCCCTTCAAAAGCAGATGGAAAGCGGGATTCGACGCCGAGGGCCGCATCAGCGCCCTGGACGTGGAACTGCTTGCCAACGGCGGTGCCTACGCCGATCTGTCGGTGGCGATCCTGGAACGGGCCCTCTTTCACGCCGACAACGCTTACCACATCCCGAACGCCCGCATCCGTGGCCGCGCCTGCCGCACCAACCTGCCTCCCAACACGGCTTTCAGAGGTTTCGGCGCGCCCCAGGGGATCTTCGTGATCGAAGCGATCATGGAACGCGTCGCCCGCAAGCTTGGTCTCGACCCGCTGGAACTGCGCCAGGCCAACGTTTACCGCTCCGGAGACCTCACTCCCTACGGCCAGCCGGTGCGGGACAGCAATCTGCGCGAACTGCTGGACAAACTACGCTGGAACAGCGACTATGAGAAGCTGAAAGAGGAAACGCGGGCTTTCAACGCCGGCCACGAATTCCACAAACAGGGCCTCGGCATCGTGCCGGTAAAATTCGGCATTTCCTTCACCACAGCCCTGCTGAATCAGGCCTCGGCGCTGCTCTGGGTCTACATCGACGGCAGTGTTTCACTCACCACCGGCGGCGTGGAGATGGGTCAGGAGGTCAGCACCAAATGCGCGCTCGTGGTGAGCAGGGTTTTGGGCCTGCCGCTGGAGCGGATCCGGGTGGAGAGCAACAACAGTCAGAGAGTGGGAAATGCCTCTCCCACAGCGGCTTCCACCGGCAGCGACCTCAACGGCAACGCCGCCCGGATCGCCGCGGAAAAAGTGCGCGACCAGCTCAGCCCGGTCGCCCGTGAACTGCTGGCCAAGCTCGGTGTGGACTGCGGCGCGGGCGAGATCTGTTTTGAGGATGGGCTGGTTTATTGTGTGAGCGCTCCGGACAAGCGGATCAGCTTTCCCGAACTCGTCAGCCAGGCCTACAATGCGCGGGTGCCGCTGGCCGCCTACGGCTATTACAGAACACCGGGCCTGTGCTACGACCGCGAGCGGGGGCAGGGCAATCCCTTCCACTACTACGTTTGCGGCTGCGCGCTGGTGCAGGCTGAGATCGATCTGCTCAGCGGCGAACACCGGGTGTTGAAAACCCATATCGTGCACGAAAACGGCAACAGCCTCAGTGAGCCGATCGACCGCGGCCAGATCATCGGCGCCTACGTGCAGAGCGCCGGCTGGTGTACCATCGAGGATCTGCCCCTGGATGCCAAAGGCAGATATCTGGCCATCAATCCATCCACTTACAAGATTCCCACGGTACGCGAGGTTTCAGAGACACTGGATCTGGAGTTGGTACCCGCGGGAGCGGAATACGCCAGCGTTTTCGGCAGCAAGGCCACCGGCGAGCCGCCCTTCATCTACGGTCTGGCGGTCTGGTTCGCCATCCAGAGCGCCGTCTGGGCGGCCGCTCCCCAGGCTGAACTGCGTTTCCCGGCCACCCCGGAAGCGGTGCTGCTGGCTTTGCCATGCAAGCGCTGATCCGGGCGGTCATCGACCTCGGCAGCAACTCCATTAAATGCGTTGTCGCTCAGGGAGTTGGCTCTGAATGTCGGATCATCAGGGAATTCAGCCAGGTCACGCGGCTGGGGGAAGAACTGGAGCGAAGCGGAAAAATCGGAGCAAAAAGCTCTGAGCGCAATCTGGAGTTTCTGGCCGGGATCCGCTCTGCCTGCCTGGAACTGGGGGTGCGGGAAATACTTTGCGTGGGCGCGGAAACCTTGCGCCGGGCGAAAGACGCCACCGGGTTCGCGGAGCAGTTGCTGCACCGGACGGGGTGGAAACTGCGGGTGCTTTCGCCGGACGAAGAGGCGGAGCTGAGCTTCGCGGCCGCGGCGGATCTGGCCCCCAACGCTGAACCCTTTATGGTGCTCGATTCCGGCGGCGGCAGCACGGAATTCAGTTTCGGTCATAAGCAAAGGCTGTTGGCAAGCCACAGCCTGCCTCTGGGCGCGCTGACCCTCACCCGCGGCCATGTCCACAGCGATCCGGCCGCTCCCGGCGAACTAAGAGGACTCCGACGGCACATCCGAAACCTTTTAACAGAGGCCTTTCCCCGTCCTGAACGGCAGTTCACCATCGCCTGCGGCGGCGGAGTGAACTCACTGGCGGCGGTGGCTCTGGTCCTCGAACCCTATGACGCCTCTCTGGTGCAGGGATTTTGGCTGTCCCAAGCGGAGTTGAAGCGCCAGATAAGGCTCTACAGCCTGGCCAGCGAAGCGGAACGCGCGCGGATAAAAGGTTTGCCGCCGGGACGGGAGGGGACGGTCCTCGCGAGCGCCCTGATCCTGGAGGGCATCCGCGAGCATTTTGTTCTGGAGGGTGTGAGCGTTTCCAGCCACGGCATCCGGCACGCCCTGTTGGCGGAAAAGCATCTGGGACTGTTTCAGTCATTTGTTTAGAACACAATCAGTTGCGTAGTCTGACGCGGCCCTGAATCCCCGGCACCACGGTGCGGTTTCGCCTCCCGCCAGATGCACGCCTGAAACGCGGGTATTTAGCGGGGGACAGAGAAGAGACAAGTCTTCAGGGACTCAGGAGGAGTTTACGGCGGAACAACATTTGACCAGGGAAAAGACACCCGCATAGGAGCTTTAAAAAATGGTGGGCCCAGAGGGAGTCGAACCCCCGACCATCCGGTTATGAGCCGGAAGCTCTACCAGCTGAGCTATAGGCCCCTCATCACTGTCCAATCCTTTGTTTTTCAGGCCTTTATTCTGTCAAGCAAAATCGGGTTCCGGCAAAAAAGGGGCCCGGGATTTCCGGACCCCTCAGGAGCTTTGTGGAGGTTGATGCTCAGGGCAATACGGCCCTTACCCGGTAGAAGTAGGAGTTATCGCTGGCCGGGACGATTTCCATCCAGTAATTGTCATCCGCGGTGGCGTGGTAGGGGAAGGTCCCGTTGGGGTTGGTGTCGCGGTAGATCCAGTATTCCCCCACCTCAAGAGGATAGTCCCAATCAAGCCGGATCTGGTTTGTGGCTGGAATGTGGGTGATCTGCAGGTTTTCGATGTCCGGAGATCCGGAACCTTCCCAGAAGATCCGGTTGTAGTTATCGTAATCGTTGTTCTCGCCGCCGAAAGCGCCACTCCAGCCGCTGAAATAGACCACGCCTGAATTAACTGATTTGTATACGTTGTGGTATCCGCTCCAGGTGTTGGCGGGGAAAACCGCGTTGCGCACGATGAAGTTTTGCGAATTGTTGATGGTGAGCAGACGCCCGTTGGCAGTTCCGTTGCGGAAGGTGCAGTTATCCAGAGTATAGGTCAGGTCGACCAGCGCGCCGGGATAAAGGTAAAGCCCATTCACATTCATGTATTCGAAGACCCCGTAAGTGGCGCCGATGGTGCCGCCGGAGCGGATGTAAAGGCCATAGCTGCCGGTGCCGGTTTTGGTTAGGGTGGCGTAATTGGAACTGTTTCCACTCAACAGCAGGTAACCACCGCCGTACACATTGAGTGCTTTGCCTCCGCCGATGGACAAAATGGACGTGGGATCGACGGCCAGGGTGCCGTAGATGGTCAGGTTTCCGCTGTTGGTCAGGGAATACCCGTTCAGGTGTAACACGCCGGCGGAGATGAGGTTGGTCGCCGCAGTGCCGGCCAGGTTCATGTTTCCCAGCAGATATACTGCAGTGGCCGCGGTCTGGGTGTATACGCCGTTAACCGTGCAGGCGTGGATGTTCAGATTGCTGGTGCGCGTGACAGGGTTCAGGTGGCCCTCGCGGTCCTCAATGAATTCTGGTTCGCCGTTTGATCTGGCCGTCGGCTTGTTGACTGTTAGGTTGTGGAACCAACTGCCTGAATTTATCTGGACTGTCGCGTCCATACTGCCGGCCAATTCCACCGTTCCCCCGCTGGGATCGAAGATGCCCCAGACATCGGTCCAACTGCCGTTGCAGCGGATCGTTCCTCCGGTGATGACGAAATTCACGGCGTAATCGCTATCGATTAGGTAAACCCCATTGTTATGAACGTTGTATTCCCCGCTGCTCAGGGTAAAAGTGCAGGGGGCGCCGTAGCCGAAGTAGCTGTCGCCGTTTCCGCCGTAGAGGTCCACTATGCCGTTGTTGGCGATGGTCATGTCGCCGTTCAGATCCAGCCAGGCGCTGGTGTCCTGATGGAATTCCAGATGGCCGGTGTCGGCTGTGTAGGAGCCGTACAGTCCGTTCTGGGTGAGGTCGTTAACGATCACGTGGCTGTTTATCCAGGCCCGCAGCGAGCCGCCGCCGGTGTAGGACCCGATAGTGGAGGTGTAGGCGTAGTAAAAAGCCAGGATGGCCCCGGTGTTTGTGTTGTCCACATAGTTGATGGTGGTGGCATTGTGGAAGGAAACGATGTAGTTCACTTCCAGGGTATTGATGGTGGTGGCGTCGTAGAAGGTGAGGGCCGCGCCGCTGTGATTGTCCACCACATTGTTGAAGATATTGGGACCATAAACGTTTTGGACATCCCCGGCCTGGTTGAACAGGACCGTGCCGGTGCCGGCGTTGAAAGCCAGGGTGCTCAGCCCGTTGTTGTCCCAAGTGCCTCCGACCGTCAGGTTGTAACTGTTGGCATTGAATCCCCCGGTGCTGATCACGAAATCGTGGAGGATCAGCAGATCGCTATTCGCAGTCACAGTCTGGCTGCGGGTTTGGGGCAGGGGACTGCCGTCCCTATCCCTCAGCACATATGCCTGGCCCGGCGCGCCAGCCGATTTGACGGGATTTTTGTTGATGCTGAGGTTGTAAAGGCAACTGCCGGCCACAACCTGCAGGCCCACATCGGTCAGGTCATACATTTCCAGAGTGCCGCCGGTGGGGGTGAAATCGGTCCTCTGGCAGTTGAAACCGCCACAGGTGCGGATGATGCCGCCGGTGATGTTCTCCACTGTGGAGAGGGTGGAACCAAGATAGATCGATTGGAATATGTACAGGGTTCCATCGCTCATGGTTAGGTTGAACGGATTTTGATAGCCCCAAAAAGAAGTACCGCTCCCTCCAAAGATATTGAAAGTACCCCCACTCATGCTGAGGGTGCAGCGCATATCCACATATTGGGCAGTGTCCTGAGTGTAGTTAACCGTTCCGGAACTTATGGTGATCGTTCCTAATATGCCCGGATCGGCCAAATCGGCGGCTGTAAAAGTGCCCCCGCTTACGATGTAGGCTCCGGCGTCCCAGTCATAGCTGTTGCAGTTCACGGTGTTGCCGCTGGAGATATACATCGACCCCCCGGCTTTATTCAGCTTCAGGATATTGAAAGTCTCCGTATACACATACTGGGTTCCGGTGCCATTGAGGATCACGGAACCCGAGCCCTCTGTGAAATAGGCCGGACCTGCGTTGTTGTCCCAGTTTCCGCCCACAAACACCGGCCAGGTCCCCGGATTGAAGGTACCCGTGTTGATGGTCACATTGCCGGCTACTTCCAGGGTGTCGTAGAGCCCAACGCTGTAGCCGGTGTTTTTATTGATGGCCAGGTTTTTCAGATGGTTGCCGATCCCGTATTGGTAGAAGCGCAGGTAGCTGGTGCCGGTGCCCTCCAGACTGAGGGTGCCGGAATTGAAGGCACAGGTGGCGTTATCGTACACCCACATGCCTCCTTTGAGGATGGTGGTGCCGTTGTAGGCATGGTTCAAGGTGCTGCCCCCGTACACATAGAGGTTGCCGCTGATCGTCAGGGAGGCGGTGGACAGCAGGCTGAAGGATGTTGAATAGCCGGGGTCCTTGTCCGACATAAGATGATAGATCGTTGCCGGGGCGTTGACGCGCAGAACAGATGTTTCCGCTCCGTAAAGGTACAGGCTGCCGTTGGCCATGTTCACGCTGCTGCCCGCGCGGAACTCCACGTTGTCCACCACGTGGATGTCCACATTGGCGGTAATGGCAGTGTCCGCTCCGCTTTCAAAGATCAGATGGCCGCCCACGTACAGGTGTCCGGTGGCGTTGTTCATCACCAGCGAGCCGTATGTGGTGTAGTCGCCATAAGCCGTCAGATAGCCGGTGGTGATGGTGATACTGGCCGCGGATTCCACCGTCACGTTTCGGCAGGGTTGCGGATTTACGGAAACCGTGGGATAGCGGATCAAAAGATTGGGGATCAGCACGTCCTGGGTGTTGATGGGCACCATGTCCAGGCTCCAGTTCTCGGCAAGGTTCCAGGCGTCGCTGCTGCTGCCGTCCCAAACATTTACCAGGGCCCGATCCGCGTTCACCAAGCCGTAGCCGGTGTAGCGGTCCCAGCCGGCGCCGCCGTCGCTGGTCATGTCTGTGGCGGTTTTACAGAGGATGTTTTTCACCTGGGTTTGGGTGAGGGTGGGTGATTTGGACAGCAGCAAGGCCGCCACGCCAGCCGCGTAGGGACAGGAGCAGGATGTGCCGTTGAACCACATGTAGTAATCACCCCCGGGACTGGCATTGGTGTTATAGCCTGCCGTGCCCATCAGATCGGTGGAAGGCAGGATCGTGGGAGCCATCAGGTCCACCGCTTTCTGGTCGTCCTGGGTGTTGAGGCCGTAGTTCGACCCCCACCAGTATTCTCCGTCAACAGAGGTCGTACTTTTTCTGGCCCCGTTGGGTGCCGCGGCGCCCACGCTGATCACCTTGTTGTGGTTGGAGGGATAGGCGATGGTGGAGGTATTGTCGTTGGCGGTGGAGGCAAACAGCACGCAGCCGTGGCTGTAAGCGTATTCCAGAGCGGCGTCGGTGTTAGGAAGGTCGCCCTCGTCGGTGCCAAAGGTATTGGCCCCGAAACTCATGCTGATCACTTCCACGCCCGCGTCCGCGGCGTGGGTGAGGGCGTTGTCCACATAGGTGAAATACAAATTACCGCCGGAGTCGATCACCTTCAACGGCATCACGCTGCAGCCACCGGCGATCCCGGCTACCCCAAGGCTGTTGTCGGCCCGGGCGGCGGCGATGCCGGCGCAGTTCGTGCCGTGGGCGTTGGTGGTGTTCACGTTGCTGTCACCGTCGCCGTAATCGTAGCCGGCCACCAGGCGCAGGTCCGGATGCGCGGTGTCCGCTCCGGAATCGATGAGGGCGATCACGATGGAACTGGAACCCCAGATCTGGTCACGGTCCCAGGCCAACTGCGCGTCGGAATCGAAACCGACTGTGCCGACGGTAGTTCCGGTATGCCCGCCGGCCGCGCTTCCGACCGGATACCAGGCCGGCAGCTGCGCGGTGTTGTTGTGGCCCCAATTGTTCGCGTACAGGGGATCGTTGGGCGCCACGGTGAAACTGGCCATAAACTCCGGCTGGGCGAATTCGATCCAGGGGCTGGTTTTAAATGTGTTCACAGCCTCCTCAACCTCCATCCGGCCGTCCAGCTTGATCAGAAACCAGCGGTCGAAACCGGTCTGCTGTTCCCAGGCGGTATCTTTCACCCGGCGGTGGGCGCGGATGATCTTCTGGCCTCCGGTTTGCAGCATCAGCCGGTCCAGTTCCTCGATCCCGAAACCGGTGGCTTCGGCGTAAAGCCCTTCCGGGAGAGCGGCCCGCTGGTTTGCGGCGGAGCTGAGTTTGATCTTGACGAGGTCGGGCGCGTAGCCCGGGTTGGTCTCCGCGCCGGGTTCAACGAAGGCCACGGCGGGTAGAAAGGCGCACAAAGATGTAAAAAGCAACAGGGACACCACCAAGCTTGACGCTTTCATCTAAAACTCCTTTGGCCCGCAGCCCGTTGGAGCGTTCCCCGCAGTCTATCAGATATTACATTATTGCGGAGACATTTTCTGCATCAGGGGGATAAGCTGTCAAGAGAAATGTGAGCGTCAACTTTAATGATTGATAAAATTAATCTTCAGGAAAACCTGATCGAGGGAGGACAACCGCGGGCGCAAACGGCCTTTGAACGCGCGGTCTGGCGTTATCTGTGATAGATTGGGGGAAAGCTCAGCTGACTTCTTTCCAGGCGGTCCAGAACTGGAAGTCCTGAGGCAGGCGGTTGAAGCCGCCTTTTTCGTAGATGTGGATGGCGGCGGGGTCCGCGGAATAGAGGTAGAGGTGGTTTTGGCTCTGTTGGCTATGGTAGTTCACCAGATAGTGGATCATGCTGCCGCCGAAGCCGCGTCCGCGGAATTTGTCGCGGGTGTAAACGTCGTCCACCCTGCTGTAGCCGGCGAACACGCTCACCGAGGCCAGCGAGGCCAGTTCCGTGCCCACGAACCCACCCAAAAGATGGTAGGAAGGATGCAGCAGATGCCGCTCCACCACCTTGATGGTCCAGTCGCCGCCAAACTCGATGGCGATGGTTTCCATCACGTCGATGCTCAGGCTTTTAAGGCGTTCGATGCGCAAATCGCCGGAAACTCCGAGTTGGCTGTCATGGTCGTGCGTGAAGAACGACCCCGGCCTGGTCTCGATCTTGAAATTGTGATGTTCGAGGGCGGGGCGGAGCTTCTCCAGTTCGTTGGCCTTGTAGGATTGGTACACCCTGGGTACGATGCCCTTGGTCTTGTAAAAGAACTCGATATCCCGCAGCGTGGCCTCCGCTCCCAGATGGTCGGTGATCACAGCGTGGTTGCTGTCGTGCGAGGCCTTGTTGCCCTCATTCCAAAAGACCATTCCGTAATTTTTGGGTGTCATGGTAGTGAAGCGCTGGGGGAAATGTAACTCTGTGTCCAGCATGCGGTTCATGTTAAATGGCAGCGGCATGTAACCTCCCTGGGCGTAACAATTTCAGTTTTGTTCAGATAGCATATAGCGTTTTGGGGATCAGGCAAGGCCGGGTTTTCCGGGGCCAGTCTGGAGAGGGAACCTCATTTGTACCAGTGTCAGCGCATCGCCTCCCTTAGTAGTTCCACGAGCCTGGGATCGGTGTCGGGATTATCCAGCGCCATATCCAGAGGGGTTTTATTCTCAAAGCGCAGGAAAGGACTGGCTCCCAGTTCGATCAGCGCCCTGGCCAAGTCGTAATCGTTTTGCCGGACGCACGCGATCAGTGGGGTGAGGCCAGCTTGGTCACGGGCGTTCACGTCCACTCTTGTGACAAGCATATCAAATATTACCTTATAGCTATCGGGATTGTAGTAAAGCCCTGTATCTGCCACCTCGTAGCCTTCGACCAGCAGAAGGCCGGGATCGAACAACCTTGCCTCCATATCCGAAATCTCCCAGGATTGGAAACTGTTCACACCTCCGGCAGCTATCACCAGGTCTTAAGCGTCCACCGCCACCCCGGCCGTATTGATCAGATAATCAACAATCTCCACCGCTCCGGCGGCTATGGCATAATCCAGCATGCTGGCTGGATTGCAAAATTTGATCTCCCGTTCCACCATTTGACGGACAGTTTCCAAGCATCCGTTGGCTGCCGCGTATTCGCCCGGGCCCCTTTTGGAATAGTCCTCCGCGGCGTCCTGATATCGCCCGTAGTTGTCCAACAGCCATTCCAGAACCTCAATGTTCTCGTGGACGGCGGCATAGATGGCGGCGGTGCGCCACTTCCAGTCTCTGTAGATGAGGTCGGTATGCTCTCGTACCCTGGCCACAACATCCAGATTGCCCCAGCATCCCGCAGTGTAGAATAGCGCGATCCGCTCCCAATCGTCCCAGTGAATGCAGTTGGCCCCGCTGTCCAGCAGCATGGAGGCGATTTCGCTGTTGTTGTTGAACAGCGCGGCCTGCAACGCGCTCACCCCGGAGGGGCTGAGGGCGGCGTTTGGGTTGGCGTCCCGCTCCAGAAGGATACGCACCACTTCGGTGTTGCCCAGATAAGCATGTTTGATCAGTTCCCAATCATAGCTGCGGTAATCAAGACGTTTTACATAGGCCGGGGCATCTTCGATCTCGTACTCTTCGGGTGTGGCTGTTCTCAGTACTACTTTCTCCGTCCGCCCGGGTTCTTCCTTAGCCTCCGTCTTGGTTTTGCCGTCTCCCTCCAGAGGCACTGGTTTGATGTATTCGAGGTCGAAAGCGGAAACCGCCGCCAGTAACGTCATGAAAACAACAATCAGTGTTAACTTCATGATCTTCTCCTTAGTCGATTCAGGGTGGCCCCGCCCTAGGCTGACCTACCCGTTTGCGGCAACTTTCAGGGTTGCCCAAATTATTGTCAATCAATTTTTACTTTAGGCTCCGATTCTGTCTAAAAAGTCTCACAGATAGTTGCCAATCTAACGAGCATTGTATCTGTCTCGACTGGAATGGGCAGCTCTTGCCCTTCCTCTTCATCTCAGAAAGCTCAATCGCTCTGAGACCCACTTACTTAGCCCACTTGGAGGCAAACATGCCATTGGCAGGCCCGCGCCGCTCCGCTGAAACAAGCAGGCTCCGCCCTGATCATACTTCCCATTCACATCCCGTGCGCCTCCCATTAACAACCCGTTGGGGCAATGGGATGTTAATGGGAGGCTACAAAGAGGCGGATGTGAGAGGGCTTGGGGCGGGTCAACCGAGCCAGCCGCTGTTTTTCCTTTGTATTGGCCGGGTTTTTGGTCCCTTGGGTCAAACCCGCGCGTGGTCCAGAACACGCGTTCTCGCTTGAGTTTTGCCTTTCCCAAGTGGCTTTGGGGATTATTTGTATTCCAGCCAAACCTCGTTCTGCTGCTCGCTGCTGAGTTGCGGGACCTGTTCCTTGTCCAGGCGGGCGGCCTGGATGGGCACTTCCCGGCTGAGATATTCGTGCATTTCCCCCAAAGTGAGCTTGCGGTCGGAATTGGCATCGGCCGCGCCCTGCATGCCTTTCAGCAGGAAGTAGCTGAAGAGTCCGTGCTGTTTTTCGGGCCAGGCGTTGGACATTTGGTTCCAGTCCGCGGCGCTGAGCACGTTCACCCGGGGCGGTGCCTCCATCGGGTTCGGGCTGATGAACACAGGCCGGGAGGTGGCGTAAAGGGCCTGGTTTTCGCGGTTGACGCCGGTAAAGCAGGCGTCCAGTAACACCACATTCAGCGCGGATTTCAGCCCGGCCAGGCCGGCGTAGGCGTTTTCCAGCGGATACGCGGTCAGGTCGGCATAGTTCGGATCGCCGTCGTAAGGAAGGATGTAGGCGCTTTGTCCTTTCGGCGCGGGAATGCCGTGGCCGCTGAAGAAGAAATAGACCCGGGAATCTTTTTTGGCGCGCTTGTCAAGCCAGCCGTTCTTGCCGAAGGCCTTGTCGAATTCGTTCTTGGTGGCCTCCGCGTTCACCCGGTAGTAGATGTTTTCCGCGGGGATGCCCAGGGCCTGAAGCGCGTATTCGCGGAACCAGGCGGCGTCGCGGGTGGCGTAGAGCACGCGGGGCACGTCTCCGGAGTAGTTTTCCACCCCGAAGATCACCGCGAAATCGTCTATCCGCGCCTGTCTGGCCTGGGGCAGATCCGCCTCCACGTCGATGTTCAGGGAGGCAGGCTCGCTGATGTCGTAAACGTGGTCGGTGCCGGTAACCACCAGGCTGGTCACCGGCCGGGTCTGGTCGGATTTGAGGATGGGCACGCGAAGTTTGGCCACCCCCGCCAGTCCGGTGGCCTCGGTGAGGTCTACATAGAGCGGGATCTCGTTGGCGCAGCGCTCGTTGATGAACAGCTCGAGCTTCAAGTCACGGGTCTCGGAAGGTGTAAGGTTGCCCAGAGACTGCGTTTTGGCGTGTTTTTCCGTGAGGAAGGCGTTGTCTCCGGCGTAGAATTTGGCGTAGGCGGCACTGGCCGGCCCGTCCCCGCGGTTGCGGAAGCGGAGAGTGAGTTCGATCATCTCCCCGGCCTCGATCCTGCCGTTCTTGTTGCTGTCGTCGATCCCGGTTTCCGCTATATAGAGCTCCGGCCGCCTGAAAGCCCGGGTGCTGAAGGTAATGGCCAGCGGCGCCGGCGGAAAGCCATTGGCCTCTTCAAAACTGATGTCCAGGGTGTGGGTGCCGTCTTTTACGTCGATGTAGGCTTCGATGGGAATGTCCAACTCGACGGTATTGCCCGCGGGTATCTCTGAGATGTAGCCGTTGAGGTAGTTCAAGCCGGCGAGCTTGGCGGGAGTCAACTTCACGATCAGGCTGTTGGCGCTGCCCTGGCCTGTGTTGGTGACAAGTACTTTTATGCTCCCTTTTTCAAAGGCATCCAAATAGTCATTGCCTGAAGGTTCGGAAAAAGTGAGTTTGGCTGTTAACTTGGGTGGCTGGGCGAGCTTTTTCACAGAGGGAGAGCCTGCAGCTGTTATAAATGTGCGATATATGCTGTTGCCAATCAGCAGAAAACAACCGTCAGGTGAAAAACGCAGTCTTCCGGAAGTTTTATAATAGCTTTGTTCGTACTTCTTATTCTTGATTTCTATTATATAACTATTTTTTTGTCCATAATATTGGTGTACAATTCCATCATACGCAGAGCTAACTGCCAGATAGTCATCTGTAGGACAGAATGCTATTCTATATCCGTTTTCGTAGGATGCAACCGATTTTTTTGTTTTCAAATCGTACAAATACGCATAATCGTCAACACACCCAACAGCTAACTGGGTGCTGTCATTATTGATTGCGACCTGTGAAATAATCTGATCTCGATTAACTACAAAAACTTGTTGGCGGTTCTCAAGATTGAATACTATCGCCCTTGAGCCACTTGAGGTTGCCAGCAGCTTGCCGTCATGCCCGAAGGACAATGAGTTGGCCGACCCATCCAAACCAAATTCACACAATGGTTTGTAGTTGTCAAGATTGTAAATGACAACCTTTTTCTCACAGCCAACCGCCAGCAAAAGGCCATCTGGGCTTACCGCAACTATCGCATTTGTGGATGACGTAAGGCTCCATTCAGCAATTGACCCCAGCGGCTCAATTAACATTAGTTTTATCCGATACACATTAGAGCTTTCCAAATACGAGACAGCCAGTTTCTTGCTGTCAGGTGTGAATGACAGGGAAGAGGCTGTCTTTGCTAAATTGAAGTCATTATATTTGCTGATGTCTTGGAAGTCATAAATCCTCAGTGTGTTTCCTATTGCTGCGGCGATTTTAAGTCCATTCGGACTGACCGCATAAGCGTTAATGGTGTCATTTGTGATTTTCTGCACCGGTTGAAAATGGTGAGTGAATTGTTTACCTGAGCCAGGATCTTTCACGATCAACTTGACCAGACTGATCTTGTTGTTGTAGTCAACGCTAAGGATGCCCTTAATATCCAGATACCCGGTGTTTGAACTGATTGCCTGATACATTGCTGCATCTACCTGGGCTTTAACTTCGTAACGTTCCTTTCTATGCTCCGAGTGAACCACTATCAAGTCCCAGAGGGAGTTTTTTGTGTCGTAGTTGCCGAACGTTACGGTAATGCTCTTTGTTTCGTATGCCCTTGTGTAGAGGTTGTTAACCTTAATCCACAGATGCTCCAGATACTGCTTCCGGATTTGAGTGAATTGTTGTGAAATATGGCTTCGCCTTTCCAAATAGTCAATATTGGATTCCAAAGAGCCCTGCGGCGCGAACAAAGGATTTGTTGCTCTCAATTCATTGATAGTCTGCTCCACCAGTTGTTCGTTCTGCGCCAGTTCCAGCTTGGTCGCCTCGATCTGGGCGAGGGTTTCCCCGATGGTTTGGGCGGCCAATCCGGCCGTGCACATCACCGCCAAAAGTATAAGGCAGAGCCATTTCATGCTTGTATTCCTCCGAATGGTAGGTACTGAAAAAGTGGGTAGCCCCGAAGCGCGACCATGTTCCGTTCCTCCTGCTTGAAATCTGATTGAGCCAAGGTTTTCACTCTTGGTGGCAGCCTCGCGGGCCGGGATATTTGTGTCAACCCTTTTTTGCCCGGCCGGGTCGCTTCTCTTTTTCTTGACGAAAAGTGGCTGGCCAGAGATTTTGGAAAAACCATTGGTCCGGGCGGCAAAACCGGGCCTCAGACAGCTTAAAATACACCTTAGAAAGGGGATATAGACATGCTATCAACCAGGGACGCGATCCAGAAACTGCTGGATAAAGAGCAAAAGACCCTGCAAATGGGCGGCGCCAAAGCCGTGGAAAAACAGAAAGCGGGAGGCAAACTTACCGCCCGCGAGCGGCTGGACCTGCTGTTCGATCCAGGCACCTTCCGGGAACTGGACATGTTTGTGCGGCACCGCTGCGACAACTTTGGCATGGAGAAAACCGAGATCGCCTCGGACGGCGTGATCACCGGCCACGGCCTGGTGGACGGGCGTCCGGTGTTCGCTTTCTCGCAGGATTTTACCTCCCGGGGCGGTTCCCTGGGCGAAATGCACGCCGCCAAGATCTGCAAGGTAATGGACATGGCGCTGAAGAGCGGGGTTCCGCTGATCGGCATCCAGGACAGCGGCGGGGCGCGCATCCAGGAGGGGGTGGATTCCCTCAAGGGTTACGGCGAGATCTTTTTCCGCAATTCCCGCGCCAGCGGCGTTATCCCCCAGATCACCGCGATCATGGGGCCCTGCGCCGGGGGGGCGGTCTATTCCCCGGCCATGACGGATTTCGTGTTCATGGTGAAGCACACCAGCTTCATGTTCATCACGGGCCCGGACGTGATCCGCGCGGTCACCGGCGAGGAAACCACCCAGGAAGAACTCGGCGGCGCCATGGCCCACAATTCCAAGAGCGGCAACGCCCATTTTGCCTGTGAGAACGACGCCGACGCCATCGAGCAGATCAAGATCCTGCTCTCCTACCTGCCCGCCAACAACATGGAGGACGCGCCCCGGACCGAGTGCGCGGACGATCCCTGGCGGCTTTGCCCCAGCCTGGACACCATCATTCCCGACAGCCCCAAGGAAAGCTACTCCATGCACGAGGTGATCAAGACCGTGCTGGACGACGGCGCGTTTTTTGAGCCGCATCTCTACTACGCGCAGAACATCATCGTGGGCTTCGGACGCCTGAACGGACGCGTGGTGGGAGTGGTGGCCAACCAGCCGAAAGTGCTGGCCGGCTGCCTGGATATCGACGCCTCGGACAAAGCCACCCGCTTCATCCGCTTCTGCGACGCCTTCAACATCCCGCTGCTCACCTTCGTGGACGTTCCCGGCTATCTGCCCGGCACGCAGCAAGAGCACAACGGCATCATCCGCCACGGCGCCAAACTGCTGTGGTGCTACTCTGAAGCCACGGTGCCCAAACTGACGGTGGTCACGCGCAAGGACTACGGCGGCAGCTACATCGCCATGAGCAGCCGGCATCTGGGCGCGGACATGGTTTTCTCCTGGCCCGGTGCCGAGATCGCCGTGATGGGCGCTCAGGGCGCGGCCAACATCATCTTCCGCAAAGAGATAGACGCCGCGGAGGACAAGGTGGCCAAGCGCGCCGAGATGATCCAGATCTATGAAGAAGAGTTCAACAACCCTTACGTGGCGGCCTCGAGAGGCTATGTGGACGCCGTGATCCTGCCTTCCGAAACCCGCAAGCGACTGATCGACGCCCTGGAGATCCTCTCCAGCAAAAGCGAAAGCCTGCCGCCCAAGAAACACGGCAACATCCCGGCCTGAGGTATTATCCCATCATGACAGACCGTAAAAAAGAACTCGCCGCCCTCGCCGGAGTGCTGGCCCTGATCAGCGGCGACGACGCCATCCCCTATCCCCAGCGCCCGCTGGAAAACGCTCCCAGCGTCTGGCAGCATTACGGCCGCCAGCAAACGATGCTCTACCGCGAGCTCACCCAACGCAGAATAATCAAAAGAAGCAGATAGAAGGAGACACCATGCACAAACATGGCATCTTGGAATACAGCGCGATGCGCTATCAGGCCGACCGTCCCAAGGCGGCCAATCCGATCAAAGTTCAGGACCTGTCGTTCCGCGACGGGCATCAATCCCTCTTCGCCACCCGCGGCCGCACCGAGGATCTGCTCCACGTGGCGGAACTGATGGACCAGGTGGGCTTTTACTCCATGGAAGTGTGGGGCGGAGCCACTTTCGACACCATGCACCGCTATCTGGGCGAAGATCCCTGGGAACGCATCCGTGTGCTGAAAAAGCACATCACCAAAACCCCCTTTTCGATGCTGCTGCGCGGCCAGAACCTGGTGGGCTACCAGAACTACGCCGACGACGTGGTGGAGGCCTTTGTCCAGCGCGCCTGCGACAATGGGATCGACATTTTCCGCGTGTTCGACGCCCTGAACGATTTCCGCAATTTCCAAACCGCCGTCAAGATCATCAAAAAGAACCACAAACACTTCCAGGGCACCATCTGCTACAGCCTTACGGAACAGCGGATGGGCGGCGACATCTACAACATCGAATACTATACCAAGAAAGCCAAACAGCTGGAAGAGATGGGCGCGGACACCGTCTGCATCAAGGATATGGCGGGCCTGGTGGCGCCTTATGACGCCTACGACCTCGTGAAGGCGCTGAAGGAAACCGTGAAGGTGCCGGTGCATCTGCACACCCACTTCACCAGCGGGATGGGCGATCTGTCGCTGTTCAAGGCCATCGAGGCCGGCGTGGACATCATCGACACCTGTGTGGGTCCCTACGCCTACCGCACCTCGCATCCCGCCGTGGAACCCTTTGTGAACGCGCTCTTGGGCACCACCCGCGACACCGGGTTCGACATCCTCCTGCTGAACAAGATCGGCAAGGAAATGGAAAAAGACATTCCCAAATATCTCCAATTCGCCGACAACACCAAGTTCGGCATCATCGACACCGACGTGATCATCCACCAAACCCCGGGCGGCATGCTCTCCAATCTGGTGAACCAGCTGCGTCAGATGGACGCCCTGGACCGCTTGGACGACGTTTTCAAAGAGATCCCGAAAGTGCGCAAGGAACTCGGCCAGATCCCGCTGGTGACGCCAACCAGCCAGATCGTGGGCATCCAGGCCGTGAACAACGCCCTCTTCGACACCAAGGAGGGTGAATACGCCCGCATCACCGAACAGGTGAAGGACCTCTGCTACGGCCTTTACGGCAAGACCACCCTGCCCATCGATCCCGAGGTGCAGAAGAAGGCCCTCCAAGGCTATCCCCGCGGTGAAAAACCCATCCACGTGCGCCCCGGCGACGTGATCGAACCCGCCCTGGACCAGGTGAAGAAGGAAACCGAAGGCCTGGCCAAAGATCTGGACGACGCCCTCATCGTGGCGCTCTACAACCTGACCGGCAAGAAATTCCTGAAGATCAAATATGGCCTTGAGCCGCTTCCGGCCGAGATGAAAGCCACCACCCTGGCAGAGGCAAAGCGCCAGGATGAGCTCTGCCGGAAGGCCAAAGCCGGACTGCTGGTGGAAAAACCCGCCAAAGACCCGGTGGCCAAGCCCGAAGGCCTGCGCCAGTTCGACGTCTTCATCGACGAAGAGCACTATCTGGTGGAGGTCTCCGAAAAAGGCGGCGCGCCCAGAGTGGTCCGTTCCGCTCCGGCGGCTCCGGTGCAGGCATCCCATCCCGCGCCTCAAGCCGCGCCGGTCCAGGCGCCGACCCCCGCGCCGGCCGCCCCCAAAGCCGAGCCCAAACCCGCTCCGGCAACCGCTGACGGCACCGCCATCCCCGCTCCCATGCCCGGCATGTTCGTGAAATATGAAAAGCAGGTGGGCGACAAGGTGAAGATCGGAGAAACCCTGCTGGTGCTGGAAGCGATGAAGATGAACAACAACATTCCCAGCCCCGTGGAAGGCACGGTGGTGGCCACACCCTTCTCCTCCGGCGACACCGTGGGCAAGGGCGACACCCTGATCGTGGTAAAACCTGAGTAGCAAACCCCCATTCGCAGAGCAAGGAGCCAAAATGCAAACCAAAAGCATGATCATGGACAAAGCCCAGATGGAGCGCAGTGTCCACCGCATCGCGCACGAGATCATAGAACAGAACCGCGGCCTGGACAAGATCTGCCTGGTGGGCATCCGCAGCCGCGGCGTGCCGCTCGCGCAGAGGCTTTCGGAGTATCTGCGCCTGATCGAGGGGCAGGACATCCCCGTGGGCATCCTGGATATTACCCTCTACCGCGATGACCTTTCCACCATCTCGCACCAGCCCGTGATCCGCGGCTCGGAACTGGGTTTCGAGATCGAGGGCGCCGTCATCGTGCTGGTGGACGACGTACTCTACACCGGACGCACCGTGCGCGCCGCCATCGACGCCCTGCTGGATTTCGGGCGGCCCAAACATATCCAACTGGCCGTGCTGATCGACCGCGGCCACCGCGAACTGCCCATCAAGGCCGACTACGTGGGCAAAAACGTTCCCACCTCCCGCGAGGAGATCATTAAAGTGGAATTCGAGGAAACCGATGGAGCAGATTCGGTCCGCATCGTTCTATCCTAAATACCAGGCCCGCTGGAAAAGCTCCGGCAGCCTGCTCTGCGTGGGCCTCGATTCGGATGTCACCCAGCTGCCAGACTGCGTTTTGGCCGAGGCCAACCCCATCTGGGAATTCAACCGCCGCATCATAGATTCCACCGCGGACCACGCCTGCGCCTACAAGCCAAACCTGGCCTTCTA
Source organism: uncultured Candidatus Cloacimonadota bacterium (assembly GCA_964631015.1). Lineage (GTDB taxonomy): Bacteria > Cloacimonadota > Cloacimonadia > Cloacimonadales > Cloacimonadaceae > Syntrophosphaera. The sequence continues at coordinate 38,907 of CAZVXH010000007.1, forward strand.
TCTGAGCGACGGGCTCCGCGGCCTGGAAGCGCTGCAGCGTACGGTGGAATACATTCCCCGGGACATCCCCGTGATCCTGGACTGCAAGGTGGGCGACATCGGCTCAACCATGGAGCAATATGCCGTGGGATTTTTTGACCGGATGGGCTTCGACGCCATCACCCTCAACCCGCTGATGGGCTCGGACGTCCTCAAGCCAGTCCTGAAACGGCCCGGCGCCTTTGCCTTCGCCCTGGCCCTCACCTCCAATCCCTCCGCGGAGGAGTTTTTTCTCTCGGCCAAAATGGCGGCCAAGGTTTCCGGCTGGATCAACCATTATCCTGTGGAGCAACTCGGCGCGGTGGTCGGCGCCACCCAAAGCCACGACCTCAAACGCATGCGGGAACAGCTTCCCGGCCGGATCTTCCTCATCCCCGGCGTCGGCGCCCAGGGCGGGGATGTCAACACCGTGCTCCAAAACGCCGTGGATTCAGCCGAGATGCCCAATATCCTCATCAATTCCTCACGCGGGATCATCTTCCGGGAAAAAACACCGCAGTTCGCCCAGGCGGCGGGACTGGCGGCGAAGGAGCTGAAGGGCCTGGTTATTGTCTGAGCCGGAGCTTCAGTTTAAAAACACGATTTCCGCTGGAAGCTTGTTAGCGGGGCCGGGATTGCTGCTGGCGGTTCTCCTGCTGATCAGTCCGATCCTGCTTTGCGGAGATGCGTACCGCATTCCCCCCTTCGAGAACATCAGCACCACCAGACTGCCAGACGGCAGCTATGAGCTCAGCTACGACCTCTATCCCCGGATGCTGGACTTCCCAAGTATGCAGGATACACTCAAAACCGTGCTGCTACGGGTTTCAGAACTGGGGGGCGGGGTTTTTCTGAACATCCCCAGCTGGGATTGCCTGAGCGGGGACATTGGGGAAAATGTTCCCATCGGAAGGGGTAAAAGGATCGTCTGGAACGCCCCCGCGGAAAGCTGGTACGATCCGGGCATCGAATACGGGCTGCGCCTGACGGTGGTGGAGTCCAAATACTGGAATCCGCAGAGAAGCATCATGGACCGCTCGCATTCGAATCTGCAGCCTCCGGCTGTGACACCGGACCGTCTGCAGCAGCTGCCGGAGCCGGTACCCACTGTGCCCCCAAAAGATAAGCTGGTCTACATCCCCGGTGGGACTTTCAGCTGGCAAGGCTTCAGTTACAAGATCGCCGGGTTCTATTTGTCAGCTTTTGAGGTTACTCAGGGCGAATACGAAGCGGTGATGGGCCGCAACCCCGCCATCCAGTTTGGCGTGGGGCCGGAATATCCGGTTTACTACGTGAGTTGGCTGGACGCTGTGGTTTACTGCAACCTGCGCAGTATGCGGGAAGGCCTGAAGCCCTGTTACAGCCTGGCTGAATACGGAACTGACCCCCGCGCCTGGCCCCGCTGGTGGGATTATCTTCCGGATGCCGCCCAGGCCAATATCAACTGCGACTTCTCCGCCTCCGGCTACCGTCTGCCCAGAGAAGAGGAATGGCTGCACGCCGCCAGCGGCAGCGACGCTACGTATCACGCCTACCGCGATGCCATGCTGGCCGCCAGGGATTCGCTGGGCAATGATACCATCTGCACACAGCCGGTGGGATCATACGCTCCCAACGCTGCCGGAATTTATGATATGCACGGCAATGTGGCGGAATGGACCTGGAACGCTTTCTCCTGCCTGAACGATCAATTCAAAGGCCTCAGCACAGACCGGGACGGATTTTACGATCTGCACCTCCGGAATCACGCGGTCGCTTTCCGCCAGGGGCAGGGCGCTTACTGGCACATGACAGCTCACGAGGATTTCAAACCATACCAACACTGGCTTTTACTGGTAGCCGGCAACGTCTATGACGCCGTCGGCTTCCGCGTCTGCAGAAGTTCCAAATAGCCTGCTTATTCCTCTTAATCATCCCGCCAACAGAGGATAGGTCCGCTCAAAGCATTGATTTGATATCCGCCACGAACTCCCGGATCTGCTCTTCAGTGGTGTTGAAACTGCACATCAGCCGCACCTCGTTCTGCGCCTCGTTCCACATGTAGAAGTGGTATTTGTGCTGCAGGGCGGGCGTGATCTCGCGCGGGAGGATCACGTAGAGGGAATTCACCGTTACCGGTTGGGTGATGCGCAGTTGCGGGATATCTTTTAGCCGGGAGGCCAGCAGCGCGGCCATCCGGTTGGCGTGCAAGGCGTTGGCGCGCCAGAGATCATCTTCCAGATAGGCCTCGAACTGGGCGGCGATGTAGCGCATCTTGGAAAAGAGCTGGCTGCCCTGTTTGCGGTAGAAACGCAGGTCCGCGGTAAGTTCCGGGGTGAAGCTGATCAGCGCCTCGCCGAAGAGCAGCCCGTTTTTCGCCCCGCCCAGGCTCACCGTGTCCGCCCCGATATCCCGGGTCATCTCTTTCAGGCTGCAGTTCAGGGCCGCGGCGGCGTTGGCCAGCCGGGCGCCGTCGATGTGCAGATACATTCCGTGTTCGTGGGAAAAATCCGCCAAAGCCTTGAGTTCCGCCAGCGAATAGAGCGTGCCGTACTCCGTGCTTTGGGTGATGGAGACCACCCGGCCCTGGGAGTGGTGCTGGTCGCGGTTGTTGAGCAGATCGGGATAGATCAGTTCCGGGGTCAGCTTGCCGTCCGGGGTGTCGATCACCTTGAGCCGCGCCTGGGTGAATTTCTGCACGGCGCCGCATTCGTCCACGTTGATGTGGGCGGTGTTGGCGCAGAAGACCGCGTGATAGGAGCGGACGTAGTTTTGCAGCGCGATCACATTCGCCCCGGTGCCGGTGATCAGGAAAGAGGCCTCGCAGCCGCCTCCGAACAAGTATTCCAGCTGCTTCAATACTTTTTGGGTGAGGGGATCGTCCCCGTAGGCGGGGCAATAGCCGGTGTCCGCTTTGCGCATGGCGTCCCAGATCCTGGGGTGCACTCCGGAATGGTTGTCGCTGCCAAAACTGATTGGATACATTTTAACTCCTAAAATTGTTCACTGCCGCCACTTGCCGGGAGGGCGGGAAAAAGTCAAGCAGATTGCTTTCCGCTTCCAACCGCAAGATCGGCCCGATCAGGGTTTGACCGCGGTGATCTCGACCTTGAGCCGGTCCGGATCCTCGCAGAACACGGCATAGTAATCTGGACCTCCGGCATGGGGGTGGCGGTCGGCGTAAAGGATCCGCGCTCCCCGGGCGCGTAATTCCGCGGTCAGGGCGTCCACTTGCGCTTCATCGTTCACCCCAAAGGCCAGATGGTTCAGTCCGGGCCGGCAGCGGTGAAAAGGCACATCCAGCCAGCGTTCCTCCGCCTGCACAAAGACAAGGTAACAGTCATTCAAAATATAGCTGAAGCCCTGGTCCCATTCCTGATAGAGCGTATAACCGAGGCGTTCCAGCAGCCAGGACCAGAATTCACGGCTGACCTTCAGGTCGCGCACGTACATCTCCACATGATGCAGAAAACTATTCATCTTGATCTCCCAAATCCCCATCGGTTTGCTCTTCATCCCCCGTATCCTCAGCCAGGATGGGCGGTTCCAGGTCCGTATCTTCAACCGGGATGGGTAGTTCCAGGTCCGGCAAAGCCCGCATTTTCCTTCGCTGGCGCAGCATGGCGAAGATCACCAGCAGGGGCAGCAGTGCGAAGAGCAGCGAGGAAAAGCCGGTGATGAGGTAGATCCAGGCCTGACGCTGGCTGGCGGAGGCGAAATCCAGGTTGAAGGTGTGCAGGTTGGAATTGTAGGCTTGGCTGAAGGCTTCGGTGAAGCGGGCGCGTTGGCCCTGGCGGTTGTTCGCGGCCACGATGTTCCAGAAGTTCCGCCAGGCCACGGGGTCCTTCTCGCGCATGTAACGCACGGCGAAATATGAGGTTAGATAGTACATCTCCCAGTCTTCACGCTGCCGGGGATAGTTGTAGGCCAGCCGGAAGAGGTCCATGCGGTTGCCCCAAAAGCGTTCCCGCACATAGTAATAATAGCGGTCGAGGCCCAGTTGCCGCCCGGATTCCGTGGCCAGTCCCTCGTGCAGCCAGAGCGGCGCTCCGAACAGCAGTTCGTCCAGCAGCCAGTGGGTGTATTCGTGCAGGATGAGTCCGCCGTAGTTTTGGGGGATCTGATCGGCGCTGCGCACGTAGATGCGCTGTTCCCGGGAGGAATAGAAGGCCTCGCTGAATTCCACGATCGCGCCTCGGCCCCGGGCCAGGGCCTGGTAGCTGGCGCGGTCCGGAACGATGTAGATATCGGCCTTGCTGGCCGGATAGACGCCCAGGCTCATCTGCAGTTGGCCGATCCGTTCGTCCAGCTCGTCCGCGAAGGCTTGCCGGCCGGGAAAATCGCCATCCGCGCTGTGGATGGCAAAGTTGTCTGTAAAGGCCGCCACTTGGTATTCCACGGCCCCCAGCTTCAGAGCCAAGAGGCAGACCGCGAGCAGCCAGAGCAGGCGTTTCAGCTGGGCAACTCCTTGCGGCTCAACATGGTGTAATACTCGGCGGCGTCCTTTTTGGCCACGTTGCCGGTGGGGATCCTGTCAATTTTGAGTTCGTGGTCGAAGCCGTAGAGCTTGAAGTTCAGCAGGTCGCCGTCCTTCACCTCGGCGGAGGCTTTGGCGGTTTTGCCGTTGATGCTCACCAAACCTTTGTCACAGGCGGTTTTGGCGATGCTGCGGGTCTTGGTGAGGCAGAGTTTGTTCAGTAACAGGTCAACGCGCAAGTTTCGCTCCTTTTTCGGAGTTAAGGCTCCAAAGGCGATTTTTTATTTGGATAACAGGCGCTGGGTTTCCAGGGCGATCATCAGTTCTTCGTTGGTGGGCACCTTCAGCACCGTCACCCGGGAATCCGGAGTGCTGAGCAGTTCTATCTCGGAGCTGAATTTGGCGTTGGCCTCATGGTCCAGTTTGATTCCCAGGGCCTCGAGGTTTTGGCAGACCTGTTCGCGCATGATGGGCATGTTTTCGCCCACGCCGCCGGTGAAGACCATCACGTCCAGGCCGTTCATCGCGGCGAAGTAGGAGCCGATGTATTTCTTCACGCGGTAGCAGTAAACGTCCAGTGCCTGGATGGCCGCGGGGTTGTTGTGCAGCACCACCTGGTCCTCGATCTCGCGCATGTCGTTGGAGATCTGGGAGAGTCCGAGCATGCCGCTTTTCTTGTTCAGAATGCTGTTCACTTCGTCCACCCCCAGTCCCATGTTCTGCTGCATGTGGATGGGCAGGGCGGGATCGATGTCGCCGCAGCGGGTGCCCATCATCAGGCCTTCCAGCGGAGTGAGGCCCATCGAGGTGTCGATGCTTTTGCCGCCTTCGATGGCGGTGATGGAGGCGCCGTTGCCGAGGTGGCAGGTGATGATCTTCAGGTCTTCGATCTTTTTGCCCAGAAACTCGGCCGCGCGCAGGCTCACATACTTGTGGGAAGTGCCGTGGAAGCCATAGCGGCGGATCTTGTGCAGCCGGTAAAAATCCAGCGGCAGCGGGTAGAGATAGGCGTGGGCGGGCATGGTCTGATGAAAGGCGGTGTCGAACACCCCGCACTGCGGAACGGAGGGCATGTTGGCCTTCACGGCCGCGATCCCCTTCAGATTGGCGGGGTTGTGCAGCGGCGCCAGCGAGACGCATTCCCGCATCACCTCCACCACGTGGTCGGTAACCACCACGGCGTCCGAATAGTGTTCCCCGGCGTGCACGAGCCGGTGGCCCACGGCGTCGATCTCGCTCTTGTCACCGATCACTCCGTTCAAGCTGTCCAGCAGCGAATCGATGATCAGCTGCAGCCCCTGCTCGTGGTTTTCGATCACCATCTCCCGCTTCTTCTTGGTGAATTTCTCACTCTTGTAGGTGAAAAGCGCGATGTCTTCCCCGATCTTTTCCGCGATGCCGTCCGCCAGCACGTGACGGGATTCGATGTCGATGAACTGGTACTTGATGGATGAACTGCCGCAATTGAGCACTAAGATCTTCATTTGTTCCTCATGTTGTGTTTTTTGCGCAAAACGGCGCGGAGGGGCAAAACTGTCAACTGATTTGGCTTCTTCGGCCTCTCTTTCAAATCAAGTGGGTGGAGAGATTGGATAAATGCAGAACTCTAAACAGACAGGCCTCGGATTGTCATTCCGCCCCAAACCTCCGTCATTCCGGAACGCAGTGACGGAATCCAGCCCTTGCGGGAATAGCCAAACGCGGCATTGGTATGCTGCGCCACGCCTGTCACCACCTCTAAAACCCCCTTTACCCAATTCGTGTCAATTCGTGTAATTCGTGGACAGCCACCCCGTCACCACCCCGCCCCGGGCCTGTCATTCCGGGGTGGGGTGCTGGAAGGGGCTGCTGTAGTCGATGTTCGTGTTTCGCTGGACTCCAGGCTGGCCGCCAACTTTTTCCCCATTTCCCCTTTTCCCTTTATCTCTCTTTCTCTG
>CAZVXH010000008.1:0-43307 GCA_964631015.1 uncultured Candidatus Cloacimonadota bacterium
TATATGCAACACTTTTCTTTTAGGAAGATGGCTCTACTGCACTTGTTGGGTTAAATAGATGCCGGGGCCTACCTGAACGCCCAGGTCGTCGTCACCGGACCAGAGAAGCGACTGTTCTCCATGCTTCAATTGCTGAGGCTCAAAGCGTTTCACCAACTGCCCTTTCACGTTGTAGACACCGATCCGTACCGGCGCTTCGTCTTTCTGGTCCCAGCAGATGTTTGTGAATTCGCGGAAGGGATTGGGATATGAAGGCTTCAGGCCTGAGGCGGCAGGGATTTCCGTCTCCGGGGGAATGGCGGTGTCGCTCCAGCTAAGCATTTGCGTCCGCACCCCGTTCAGCATCTGGCCGTGATCGCCATAACCGGTGCGGCCGTCTCTCCAGCTTACAAACATGGTCTCCAGCCCGGGATGAGACAGCACGGGCAGATCCTGGTCCCCGGGTGCGCTGCAAAGCAGGCGGGGCGTATAATCCAGGGTCTCGCCACCGGAGTTCGCGCGGCTGAAAAAGAGGTCCAGATCACCAGATTGGCCGGGGTGAATGGCGCTCCAGACGGCCATGAAATGGCCGGAGGCAAAGCGCCCGAGAGCCATTTTACCCACCAGCGCGGGCGCGGTCTGATCGAGCCGGTTTCCGGGTGAGTCGTAGATCAGTTCTCCCGCGGGATTCACAGCCTGCACATAGACACCGTCGTTGTGTTTGAAGCCGATCACCACTCCGTGTTGATCCGCCATCCCGGCCAGATAGACGTCGCTGTCGCCCACAAGCTCCACCCCGTCCATTCCCCAGGGCATTTGAATATCCGGAGTTACCTTTTGGGCATAGGCCGGTTTTACAGTTCCGCCGTCGATCAGCAGGATCAGGTCGTTGCCGCTCATCGCGGCCTGACTGGGGTATAGAGGGGTCGAATCTTCGTTGAAGAACAGCTGGTTTCCGTCCGCAAACCAGCCCGCTTCCGCGTTGCCAAGGGCGTCCAGGCGTTTTCCGCGCACCCGGTAATCCAATGAGCCAGGCCAGCGCTCGCTCCAGGTGAAATGGCGTGCCACCGGAGGACCCACCGCCGTTTGCTGGCTGTAAACTTCGCCTTTCACGATCACCCCGTCCGCGCCCCACATCGCCTGTCCGTTCGAGACTCGCTGCCCCAACAAGCGCTTGCGGCTGTTATCGAGGGTGATCTGCCAGCTGATGTAAATGTCTCCCTCAAAGGAAGCAAGCCTGGCCGAAAACGGTGGCTCAGAGCTGATCAGCAGGCCGGGTGCGGGCCACTGCGGATTTCCGCTTAGGTCGAAGATCTGCAGATAAAGGCCGTCGCTGTAATAGAGGGCCGTGAACCCCTGCCCGGGATGATTTCCGGCATCCAGAAGAACGCTCGAATCTCCATTCCCGAGCCTGATCCCGTCCCCAGGCAGCAGCAGTTCTCCGTTCAAACCGATCTTTTGCAGATAGAGCCGGGTGGCTCCGGCCTGGCGGCTGTCGGCGTAAAAGATAAAGTTGCTGTCATCCGCGTCCAGACTGCGAACAGGCCAGGCCTCTCCGCTGAGCACACTGGCCAGAACCTCCTGCTCCGGCGTTAGCTGAGGCACTCCCGCGGCAGAAAAGACCCTGCGCCGCAGATACTTGGCATCCAGACCCGGCTCTGCCGCCAGGCTCTGCAGGCTGGTGTTCCAGGCAAAACATCGCGGACGCGAAACTTCGTCCAAAGCGGCACTCAGCGTCAGCCCCTCCGTCGGCCAGACCAGTTCTTCCGTATTATTGTCTCTCGTCTGTGCCTTCAGTGTCCGCGTCCAAGCTGGAGCGGACTTTTCCGTCCAGACAAAAAACTCCTTTCCGGTGTTGTCCTGCACATAGTCGATATCCCCGACCAGCACTTCGCTGCTGCCGCGGATCAGTTGTTCCGCCACCTGGGTCCCGTTGGAGTAAAAACGATACATTGTAAGTTCGGAAGCGCCATTGACGATGGTGCTGCAGAGAATGCTGGGCCAGCCGAAACCGTAGCCTTTAAAACTGGTCTTCAGGGGCACCGGCGAAGGATTCACCACGACTTCCAGCGGTTCGTCGATGTTCCAATCTCCATTCCAAGTGAGCAGTTTGATCTTGATCCGGGTATCCATCAGCGCGGTCAGCGCCATATCCCAGATCCGGTTGTCGTCGGTTAGCCAAAACTGGTGGTCTCCGTATTCCCCGGGATATTTGGGATAGGCCTGCTCCCAGGAGCCAGTGCCGTAGTTGTAGAAGCGTTTGAACCGGTTTAAGACGCCGGTGGGAGTGGTTTCCTGCCAGGCCACCACAATATCGCTCTCAGTCCAATTGGCGATCAACCCCTGCAGCTTGAGGGCCCCGGTATTTTGCAGAGTGGGGCGGTCGGATATCCACAAATCATTTCCGCTGGCATCGAAGCGATAGCCCAGGGCCAAAGGCTGGTCTGTGTCCGGTTGAGTGAAGAGCAGGGCCCCACCCTCGGCATTCCCGGCCAGATGGTATTTGGCCCTGTCCCGATGGCAATTGGAATTGACTGCCACGCCCTGCGCGTTCCAGAGCAGGATGCCAAAACCGCTGAGTTTCTGCAGCTGCAGTTGACTGTTTCCCCCGCCCAAGTCTTCCAGCCAAGCCAGGATAAAATCACCGTCTCCGGTCTCGACTATTTGAATATCGCGCTTGACCGCTTCTCCCGCTTTCACCAGCAACGGTTCATTCCACTGCGGAATCCCCTCCCCGCTCAGCTTGCTGGCCAAGAGCAGGTTTTCCCCCTCCCGGGTCTGCGTCCACACAGTGATCACGTTGCCGCCCGCGGCTTGCGCAGCGGTGCCTCCGAACCTCAGGTCCTGGCCTTCCCGCACGATCGTTTCGCTGGTCCAGATCGGATTCGCCAGCGCCAGAGAGCATCCCAGCACCAGAGCCAGGATCACAGCTGTTTTTTGCATTATAAAACTCCTGATTTTGTATTGGGGGAAAAAATCAAAATTGAAGACAGCCACAGCCGCAAAAAAACAAAGATCAAACTAAACGTACTCATTTCTTTAGTGTCGCCAAGCAAGATAAGGACATTCAATATGTTGCTATCTTATTGCGGGAGGTGGCGATATGATCAATGTAAAACATTCTGCTTGACCGCGCCAGCGTTCCTTCGGTATGGTACACTCAGAATGAAGAACAGAGCAGATAAAATTAAGTCCTCTTCCGCGAGGAAAGCCGTCGCGGATGTCCAGAAGGCGGTGCGCAACCGGGCCATAAGCGAATTCGGCCAGCCAGCCATCGCGGACGAACTGGTGAACCGCGTCAGCCTCAGATTGCTGGAGCAAACACGGGGAGACCAGCCTCCACTCTGCTGGGATAAGATCTACCGCCGCGAGGTTGAGGCCTGGTTCTCTGAGCTGCAGTCCTACTGCCGGCGTTACACGGCCAAACTTGTCAACGATCCCGAAACCGCGGCGGATATCTGCCAGGAATGCCTCAGGGAGCTGCTGCTCTCTCAAAACGGCATCCGCAGCGTGAAAGCCTGGATCTGCCGGGTGGCGCACAACAAGGCGGTCAGCCAGATCAATAAAGAAAAAAACGACCGGAACCTGGTGCGGGAACTGAAAAGCATCCCCGTTCCCGAGGACCCGGAGGACTCTGAGCTACCGGAGAGTCTGGACAAGAAGCAGCTGCGCAAACTGCTTTCCAGAGCTGATTACAGCCTCTGGCTGCGCCTCACAGCCCACAAAACCCTGAAGGACTACGCCCGCGCGGAGGGGATCAGCTATCAGACCGCCAAAGCACGCAAACGCCGCGTGAGGACAAACCTCCGCAGCGCCTGGCTGCGCGGACAGGGCTGGGCGGATTCACCTCAGATCCTTTCCTATGACGAATTCAAGGCTGTCCAACGCTTCATCTCCAGATTGCTGGCGACCTATGGCTCCAGCATTGACCCTGCCTGCCGGAAGCAGTTGGACAAGATCCGCAATCCCAAACTGAAAGAAACTTTTCGGGGCGTCCGGAAGATCCATGAATGGACCGTATCCCTGCTGAGCGAGGGCAGCTTTTCCCTGTTCGTGGTCGGGATCGGGGATTCCGCGCCCGTCCCGGTGAAGCTGAAGATCAGGCTGGATCGCGCCAACCGGGTCCGGATCACAGCTTGCCAAGTTTACCAGCTTGTGGCCTCCGCCCCCACCGGCGATGCCAGAATTTTCACCGAGAACAAAGGCAGGCAGGAAATCCGCTACGAAGAACTGCTGCGCCTGGCGCCCAAGTTTACCATCCTGGACCAAGAACGCTTCGACCAGATGCTCGCGGACCTCAAACTCCAAGATCACGCCTGAAGGGAAATCTAATCCAGGCTGAAGCAAACACTTTTCCCTTGACGGGAATCAGCAGATTTTATGATTGCGTGAGAGACCAAAACGCACAAGGAGCATCAAGATGAAAAGAACTCTTATCATCATCGCCGTGCTGCTGCTGGGCCTGGCCCTGCACGCCGCCGGACCCCAGGACGAGGCCATCGAGGCCCTCGACGCAGCCAAAACCCTCATCGGCAAGGGCGAATATTCCAAAGCCCAGCAGGAGATAGATTTTGCCCTGGCCAAGATCAACGAGATCCTGGCTGAAGACCTGCTGAAATTCATCCCGGCCAGCTCCGGCGGCTTCACGCTGGAAAGCAAGGACGCCGTGCCGATGAACATCATGGGCGCCAGCATCACCGCCGCTGGCGAATATACCAAGGACGACTCCAGTTTCGACCTCAGCATCTCCGTGGGCGGCGCCCTGGGCCAAAGCGGAGGCCTGATGGGCCTGGCCAACATGTTCGGCATGGCCGCGACAGGCAAAACGGTGCGCGTCAAAGGCTACACCGGCACCCAAGAGTATGACGCCGATGAGGAAAGCGGCACCCTCACCATCAAAGTGGGAGACAAGATCACCGTGATCGTTAGCGGCGAAAACATCGCCAATACAGATATCCTAAAAACCCTGGCCGAACTGGTCGAGCTGGACAAACTGGAAAAGGCCTATTGAGCCCAGATATCAGCATAAACTCGCCCTAAGCCCCAGCCTGTTCACCCCTTGCCCGCCTCCGCCTCACTTCCCCCCAGCCGGGCGGGAACTGAGGCGGAGGTTACCGGGAAGTGAATACGTAGTGTAATCAGGGCGGACCCGCTTGTTTTTCCCGGGGCCCTTTCTGATCTTCACTCTCTGTGCGGCCCTCCAAATATAGTGGGTAACAAGATGGTTCCCTCCCGTCGCTCAGACCCTGAAGCCGCTGTTTAGGACTGGAAACCCAGGTTGAACTTGACTACCGGGAGGAGCAACATATTTTAACTCAGGACCCGATGAGGACAAAAGATGGATTATAAAGAGCATTATCGCCAGGACGCGCTGGAGTTCGATTATTTTCGCCGGGATAAGCTGACCCCGGGAGAAGTGAGGCGCACGCAGTTCACGCTGTCGCTCTGCGCCATCCGGCCCGGGATGCGGGTTTTGGATGTGGGCAGCGGCAGGGGTTGGTTCAGTTTGGCCGCGGCAAAGCTAGGGGCGGAGGTGACGGCTTTGGACCTCAGCGAGGAAAACCTGGCCCGGATCAAGGCCGCGGACTCAAAGATCGAGACGGTTTTCGGCGACGCCGGCGCGATCCCGGAACTGGCCAAGTTCGATCTCATCGTGGCGCTGGAGGTGCTGGAGCATCTGGTGGAGCCGGAACAAGCGCTGCGGAGCATCCGGGAGCGGCTTAAGCCAGACGGAACACTTTTGGTTACAGTTCCTTACAAGGAGGTCATCCGCTATTCCCTCTGCGTGCACTGCAACCGTAAAACGCCCGTGAACGCCCATCTGCACAGCTTCGACCGGGAATCCCTGAGCGCCATATTGGTGAAAAGCGGTTTCCGGGTGAAGGCGGCAAAACGCTTTTACCACAGGGTTTTGGAACTCTTCCGGATCAATTCCCTCACCCGTAAATGCCCTTTGGGCGTCTGGACCTGTCTGGACCGGCTGTGCGGAGTTTCCGGCGACAGATACAGTTATCTGGCGATCAGGGCCTGTCTTGGCACAGACAGCCGTTCAGTAAGTTAGCCAAGTTTCCCGGACGCCAGGTCGCGGATGTAGCTGAGGGCCTGGACGGCGTTGATGTTGGCATCCAGGATGTTGAGGTCGGGATTCACAAAATCGGGGTACGACAGGTTGGGCGCCAGCAGGGTGGAGACTTTGGTGTTAAGGTAGCCGCTCCGGTCGCGGTAATCCAGAAAACGTCCGTAGCGCTGGTCGGAGAGGTTGCCAGCCACGGCGCGCTGGTATCTGAGATGCAGCCTTTTCCCCAGTGGATAGGCGTTGAACGCGGGCAGAGGCACACTCTGGTACTTTTTCGCGTATTGGTTCATCAAAGCGCGGTCCAGCCTCAGCTCCAGCGGCACCCGGGCCCAGAAATCCGTATAATCCCTGTCCCAGAGCGGCAAACGCCAGTCCATTCCAAAGAAATCATAGATGCGCAACGAGTTCACATAGAGTTTGCTCTGCCGCTGGCGCCAGTCCCACTGGTCGTACAGCGAGGCCGCGATCTCTGTCTGGATGGTCTGAGGCAGTTGCAGGCAGTCTTGCACCCGGGCCCCGAACAGCTTGTGCCGCTGATCGTTGCCGCAGGGCCAAAGGTCGTAGTGGTCGTGCAGGATCAGGTCCAATAGTTCGCGCCGGGTGAGTTCCTCGCGGTCGGCCAAAAGCAGAGGCAGGTCCGCGCCCTGGGAAAAACCTCCGGAATGGCCCGGCACGATGATGGCGTCGGCGGGAATCAGTTCACGTTCCAGCAGTGTTTTCACGGCCAACCAGTCGTGCACGTGGGGCAGGGAACTGAGGTTGGTACCGAAGGCAAAATAGCGGCGCATCTCCTCTGAATGGTAGGCCTTATACCACATGCGGCGGTTTTGCTCCACGATCAACCAGGGCAGGTTCAGGAATTTGGCCACTTTGCGTGAGCAGGCGCATTCGTCCTGCAGCGAGTTGCCAAAAGTGTAGCAGATCACCTTCGGATAGTCCAAACGCTTTAGCATCACGGCGATCAGGCGTGAATCCAGACCACCGCTGAGCGGGGCCACCAGAGTGCGGCCCTTCGCGGACTCGATCAGGCGTTCGAAGACGCGGACGTGCATCTGGTCCATTGCCTCCAGGGGGTCCTGGTGAGGCTCAAATTGCTGGCTGTAGATGAAATGATCGCCGATCCGGAGGCTTTGGCTGAGTTTGTCCCAGATCAGGTATTGACCCGCTTCCAGCTGTTTGATGCCAGCGATCAGGGTGTCGCCGCAGCAGGTGTAACCGGCCAGCAGAAATTCCGCCAGGGCCTGTTCGTCCAGCGGCGGATCGCCCAGACGGGAGCGGAGTTCGCTGGCGTCTCGGCTGAGCAGCAGTTCAGCGCCTTTTTGGGCGTAGAAAAGAGGCCGGGAGCGGATCCTGTCCACGGCGGCCAGGATGTGCCTGTCAGTTTCCAGGGCCAGACTGAAGCAGCCGTCGGCGGCCTTCAGCAGTTCCACAAAGCGGTCAGGAAGGCAATCCGGCGGAAATATCGCCGCGGGATTTTCCCCGTGAAATTCGCCCTCGAGCCAGAGGTAACCGGAGTTGGTCAGGTTTTTTTCCATAAAGCTTTGATATCCTCGCCGTCAATGGCAAAAAGGTCACGCCAGCTGAACTTTTCCCGCCCCAGGAACAGTGCCAGGTAGAAGATCCCGTAACCCAGGTAGGAAATGCTGGAGGCCAGGGCGGCGCCGAAGATCCCCCAGCGCGGGATGAGCAGGAAGTTGAGCGCGATATTCACGCAGAGGGTGGCCAGGCTGGTGTAGAGATGAACTTTCGGGCGGCCCAAAGTGAAGAAATACTGCATCCCCACCCGCGCCACGGAGGCGAAGACCGCGCCGGCCAACAGTACCATCACGCTGGAAACCGCGCCCGCATAGGCCTGGCCGTAGACCGCCGGGATCAGCAGACTGAGCGGAATACCCACCAGCGCCAGGGCCGCGCAGATGTAAAAAGTTAGTTTGAGGGTGCGGGCCATGATGGAGCGAGCCGCGCCGGGTTCGGAGGTGTTGTAAAGCTTGCCCAGCAGGGCGCTGCTCACGCTCACCGGCACCAGAAACAGCAGTTCGGCCAGGGTCACGGCCACGCTGTAGACCCCGAGAGCGCTCACATCCAGCATCTGACGGATCATGAACTGGTCCGCGCGCAGATGGAGAAAAGAAAAAGCCGCGCCCAACCAGAGGATACCTCCGTAGGAAAACTCGGCCTTGAGCAGCCCGCGGTCCAGCGTCGAAGCGAAGCGCTGGCCCACACCGAAGCCAAGCAGCACGGCGTTTAACAGCATGGCCAACACGGCCACGGCAAAAAAGCTGAGTGGCTTCAGGGTCCCGGTGAGCCAAAGGATCAGGATCAGCGCGCTTTTAAGCAGGAACACCGCGATGATCTTGCGGTTGCTTTCCAGGATGCGTTCATCACCCACATACCAGGAGTGGAGGCTGGTGTAAAACAGATCCGAGCCCACGAACAGCAGTCCGCCCAAGATGTAGAGCCAGTTGTAAGAGGAAAGGATCAGTCCGCTGCTCCGCAGGATCAACACCAACGCGGAGATCAAGCCGAACAGCAGGCCCAGAGCGGTGAAGTTGACGCTGAAAAGATGCCCGGGAGGAACTCCGCCGCGCTTCATGAAGTACATGGTGGAGTTGTTCAGCCCCAAATGCCCGAAATCGCCGATCAGCGTGAACACCAGGATGATGTAGGCCACCTGACCCATGCCCTGCGGGCCCAGCGCGCGGGCGGCGATCACGCTGGTCGCGAAGCCGATCACGATCCGCAGCACCTGGTTGATCAGGTTGCTGGCGATATTGGCCTTGTATCCCATGTTCAGCCTGTGACGTCGGCTGGAAGAGAGTTCCCGGTTCCGCTCAGAAGATCTCCGGCTGGTAGTCCGAAGGTTTCACGCCCAGGTGTTTGTAGGCCTTGAAAGTGGCTTTGCGGCCCTGCGGCGTGCGTTCCAGAAAACCCTGCTGCACCAGATAGGGCTCAAAGATCTCCTCGATGGTGCCGGCATCCTCGCCCACAGCCGTGGCCAGGGTTTTCAGGCCCACGGGACCGCCACGGTAGTTTTCCATGATGGTAAAGAGCAGGCGTTTGTCCATCTCGTCCAGGCCGGCGTGGTCCACCTGCAGCATTTCCAAAGCCTGCAGCGCGATATCCAGAGTGATCACGCCGTCACCCATGATCTGGGCGAAGTCGCGCACGCGGCGCAGCAGGCGGTTTGCGATACGCGGGGTTCCGCGGCTGCGGCGGGCCAGTTCCGCCACGCCATCCGGGTCGGCCGGGATGTCCAGGATGCTGGCCGAGCGCTGGATGATCTGGGTGATGGAATCAAAATCGTAATAATCCAGCCGCAGCACGATGCCAAAGCGGTCGCGCAGAGGCGGGGTGAGCAGACCGGCGCGGGTGGTGGCGCCGATCAGGGTGAAGGGCTCCACGCTGATGCGCAGGGTGCGCGCGCTGGGCCCGCTGTCCAGGATGATCTCCATCTGGAAATCCTCCATGGCGGGATAGATGTATTCCTCGATCACGTGGCTGAGGCGGTGGATCTCGTCGATGAACAGCACTTCGTGGCGCTGCAAATTGGTGAGGATGCCGGCCAGGTCGCCCGGTTTTTCCATCACGGGTCCGCTGCTGACGGTGATCTCCACTCCCAGTTCGCGCGAGATGATGCTGGCCAGGGTGGTTTTGCCCAGGCCGGGCGGGCCGTAGAAGAGAACGTGGTCCAGCGGTTCCTTGCGCAGTTTTGCTGCTTTGATGGAGATATCCAGCAGTTGTTTGAGGTGGCTTTGGCCGATGAATTCGTTGAGCGTGCGCGGACGCAGGGCGCGGTCGAATTCCGTGTCCTCGGGCCGCTCCAGCGGAGTGTTTATCCGTTCCAGCATGCCATATCCTTAGTGAAGTTTTCCCCGCAGGCGCAGGAAATGCAGTCTCCAGACCATCCAGGCTGCTTCCCAGACGATGTTGCGGCTCATCTTGGAAACGCCGTTCACGCGGTCGGTAAAGACGATCGGTATCTCCTGGATGCGAAAGCCTTTGGCCCAGGCGCGGAAATTCATCTCGATCTGGAAGGCGTAGCCGTCGGAGAGGATCCGGTCCAGATCGATGGCCTCCAGCACCTTGCGGTTGAAGCACTTGAAGCCGCCGGTGGGGTCTTTGACCGGCATCCCGGTGATCACGCGCACATACTTGGAAGCGAAGTAACTGATCAGCAGACGCTTGAAGGGCCAGTTGACGATATTCACGCCCTGGCAGTAGCGCGAACCGATCACCAGGTCCTTTGTGGCGGCCGCGGCCAGCAGACGGGGCAGGTCATCCGGGTTGTGGGAAAAATCCGCGTCCATCTCCAGAACATAGTCGTATCCTTCTTTGAGGGCATACTTGAAGCCGGTCACGTAGGCGGAGCCCAAGCCCATTTTACGGGGCCGTTCGATCAGATGAACCCGCGGTTCGGCGGCCATGATCGTTTTCACGGCAGCGGCGGTTCCGTCCGGGGAATTGTCGTCCATCACCAGGATGTGCAGGTCCGGCGATTGTTTCAACGCGGCCGGAATGATCCTGGCGATGTTGTCGATCTCGTTGTAGGTGGGAATGATGAGCAGGGCTTTCATGCTTTGTCCAGGTTATTTTTCAAAAGTTGTTCAGCGGGTACTTCGCGCAAGACTTTGGCGGGGCTGCCCAGCACGATCCGGCCCGCGGGAACGTCGCGCGAGACCACTGCTCCGCCAGCCACGCAGGCGTCTTCCGCCAGTACTTTTCCCGGCAGGATGGTGGCGTTCACACCGACGCGAGCGCCTCGTTTCAGCGTTACACCCTTGAAATGCTCGAAGCGCTGGGGGTCGCGGGCCATGTAGTTGTCGTTGCTGGTGGCCACGCAGGGCGCCACGAAGCAGTAATCCTCAATTTGGGAATAGGCCGTGATGTAGCAGTTGGTCTCAAACTTGTTGCGGTTGCCGATGGTCACGAAATTTTCGATGGACACGCCGCGGCCGATGATGTTCAGTTCGCCGATCACCACGTTTTCGCGGAGGGTGGCCAGGTCCGCGATCAGGTTGCGCGGGCCGATCTGGCACTGCCTGTAGATCACCACGTTGGCCCCGATCTGGCAGCCGGACCCGATCACGGCGGGTTTCAGGCCTTCGGGCAGCTTGAAGATGCTGCGCGGCGAGGAAAGCGGGGATTTGCCGATGATGGTGTTGTCGTCGACGCGCACGTTGTCGCCGATCACACTGCCGGAATGGATCACCACGTTGTGCCCGATCAGGCAGTTCTCCCCGATCCGCACGTCGTCCAGAATGACCACGTTCGCGCCCAGCTCTGTGTTGGCGCCCACTTTGGCGCTGCTGGCGATATGCTGATTCATCAAACCTCCTTGGCTCAGCGCAATTTTTTTCTCGACAAGTTATCAGGCAAGCAAAAAATGAGCTGTATGGTATCCAAATGATGGAAAAAGAACTACAAAGCTACCTGGAATTCCTGCGGGCAGAGGGGAAATCCTCCTGCACCCTCACTGCTTACGGCAGCGATCTGCGCCAGTTTCTGGACTATGTGGCCAGGTTTTTTCCGGAAGAGGTGGTGACCGCGGAATTGAGCGTGCAAATGATCCGCGACTGGCTGCGCGAACTGCATGACAGCCGGGTGGGAAACCGCAGCCTGGCCCGCAAAGCCGCAGCGCTGAAAAGCTGGTTCCTCTGGCTGAAACTCACCGGCAGGATCGCCGTAAATCCCATGGACAAGATCAAACGCCCCAAATTTGAGAAAGCCCTGCCCCATTTTTTCACCGAGGAGGAAATGCTCACCCTGCTCCGCGTCCCCGATCTGGACAGTGTTTACGGCGTGCGTAACCGCGCCATTCTGGAACTGCTCTACTCCAGCGGACTAAGGATCACGGAACTGGCCGAACTCCGCCTCTGCCACATTGACCTCAAACGCGGACTGTTGCGGGTTTTTGGCAAAGGCGGCAAAGAACGCCTGGTTCCCCTCGGCGCGGAAGCCGCGGACGCCATCCGGGCCTGGCTGCCCCTGCGCGAAAAACTGCTCAGGCCGGACAGCTCCGACCGGCTCTTCCTTACCAAAACCGGCAAAGATTTCGACGGACGGCAACTCTACACCATTCTGGGCCAGTATTTCCGCCTCGTGGCGCAAAAAAAAGGATATTCACCCCACACTTTGCGCCACAGCTTCGCCACCCATCTGCTCGCCCGCGGCGCGGACCTCCGGGCCGTGCAGGAAATGCTCGGTCACGCCAATCTGGAAACCACTGCCACCTACACTCACGTGACCCTCGACGACGTGAAAAAAGCTTACAAAAAGGGCCATCCGCGGGGAAAGGAATAGACCAGCCACCTGATGCGGTTTAACAAAAACGGCGCCCGGAAATCCAGGCGCCAATTTCATTGTGGACTGAGCTTGACTTAGAACAGATAGCCGATGCTGAAGACGATGCCGTTGTGGGTGTAGGACACGTCATCGTTGTTATCATCCCAGATGTCAGTGAGGTCCATCTGATAACGGCCGCCGATCAGCAGATCTTCGTTGATCTGCAGGTCCAGGCCGATCTGACCGCCGTACTGGAGGGGGTTGATCTCGTCCATGATCTTATCCACGTTTGCGTTGATCTGTCTTTCCGCGATCACGGCGTAACTGATTTGAGGGGCCACGAAAGGCTGGATGGCCAGGCTGCCGAGGTCCAGATTCAGCTTCAACAGGATGGGAAGCTCCACGTAGTCAGTGCGGACTTGATAGCTAATGTCATCCAGGATAGGCACTTCGATCATCCAGTTGTAACCTTTTTGGGTGTACATCAGTTCCGGCTGCAGTATGAAAAACTTGCCCGCTGAATATTGCGCCAGCACACCGGCGTGGAAGCCGAGGCGGTTGTCTGTTTCGATGTCGTTGTCGCCGCTGTAGGTGCGGTTGGTCAGATTAACGCCGGC
The DNA here is from genome assembly GCA_964631015.1 of uncultured Candidatus Cloacimonadota bacterium. GTDB lineage: Bacteria > Cloacimonadota > Cloacimonadia > Cloacimonadales > Cloacimonadaceae > Syntrophosphaera. Next base: position 12,955 of record CAZVXH010000008.1, read on the forward strand.
CCGGACGCCAAAGGCCTCATCCGCGTAAGCCAGGCTCAGGCCCAGCAAGGCCAGAAGAAGTATGATCAGGGTTTTTTTCATTTTAGGTACTCCTATTTATTTTTTATAGTTGCTTGTCTGCGCTGGATAATGACTGAGAGCTTCCAGAACAAAGTTGGAAAAAAGTGGCAGAACTCGTTTGCTCCCTTGCTATATATTAATATACTTTATTTTCTCGTTTCCTGCAATATTTTTTTTTGCCCGCCCAGACGATCCCACCGGTTCGCCCTCAATATCAATACGGGATAAATACGGGATCAATACGGATTTCATCCGTATTGATCCCGTATTTATCCCGTAATGAGAACGGGAGCCAAGTGGGATTTTTCCAAATTTACAACCAGCATGATCGTGTGGATAACTGCCAAAAATTCCAAGCGCGTGTTGCCTGTCCGGAGAAAGCGGCTAAATTATCAAAAACACCAAGGGAGGAACAGAATGCCAACAGATCAGGAAATAGCACGCGAGATAAAGATGGAGCACATCGACGCCATCGCGGCCGGGATCGGCCTGGCGCCGGAAGATCTGGAACATTACGGAGAATACAAGGCCAAGGTCCGGTTTTCAGCGCTGGAGCGCATCAAAGACAATCCCCCCGGAAAACTGATCCTGGTTTCGGCCATCACCCCCACTCCCGCTGGAGAAGGAAAAACCACCGTTTCCATCGGGCTTTCCCAGGCGCTGAACCTGAAAGGCAAAAGATCGATCGTGGCCATCCGCGAACCCTCTCTGGGCCCAGTTTTCGGCATCAAAGGCGGCGCTGCCGGCGGAGGCTGGAGCCAGGTGCTGCCCATGGAGGACATCAATCTGCATTTCACCGGGGATTTTCACGCCATCACCACCGCCAACAACACCTTGGCGGCGCTGGTGGACAACTATATTTACTATGACAACGAACTGAACATCGATCCCCGCCGCATCACCTGGAAAAGGGTGCTGGACGTGAACGACCGCATGCTGCGCAAGATCGTGATCGGCTTGGGAGGCAGCAAACAGGGTTTTCCGCGCGAAGACGGATTTGACATCACCCCCGCCAGCGAGATCATGGCCATCCTCTGCCTCGCCAACAACATGGAGGATCTGAAGGAAAAGATCGGCAACATCACCGTGGGCTACAGTTATTCCGGCGAACCTGTGCACGTGAGGCAGCTGGGCTACGAAGGCGCGATCGCCGCTTTGCTCAAGGACGCGCTGCAGCCGAATCTGGTGCAGACCACGGAAAACACTCCGGCCTTCGTGCACGGCGGACCCTTTGCCAACATCGCCCAGGGCGCCAATTCCATCATCGCCACCAAAGCCGCGCTGCGCCTTTCCGAATACGTGGTCACGGAAGCGGGCTTCGGCTTCGATCTGGGGGCGGAGAAATTTTTTGATCTGGTTTGCCGCTACGGCCAATTTTGCACGGACGCGGTGGTGCTGGTAGCCACGATCCGGGCGCTCAAGCTGCACGGCGGCAAGAAATTAAAGGACATCTCGGAACCAGATACCGCGGCCGTGGAGGCTGGCTTGCCGAATCTGGCCAAGCATCTGGAAAATATCAACAAATTCGGCATGAAATCCATCGTGGCCATCAACCGCTTTCCCACCGACACGGAGGAAGAGATAAAGCTGGTGCGCGATTTCGTGGCCTCCCAAGGCTTTGAGTCCTCCGTCGCGAATTTCCACGCCCAAGGCGGGAAAGGCGGCCTGGAACTGGCGCAGCAAGTGATCGGGATGGTGGACAAGGAAGTCTGCCACTACCACGGTCTTTACAACTGGGACAGCCCGGTGGAGGACAAGATCTTCACCGTGGCCAGCCAGATCTATGGCGCGCAGAAAGTTGACTACACGGCCGAAGCCAAGGCCGACCTCAAAAAGATCAATAAATACGGCTTCGATAAACTGCCCATCTGTATAGCCAAGACTCAGAAATCACTTTCCGACAACCCCGAACTGATCGGCCGGCCCAAGGATTTCCTGGTGACCGTGCGCGAGATCGTGGTCGCCAGCGGCGCGGGCTTCCTGGTGCCGATCACCGGCGAGATCATGCGCATGCCCGGACTGCCGAAACATCCCTCCGCCGAAACGATCGATGTGGAAGGAGACGGAGATATCAGCGGACTGTTCTGAACAAACTCCCAGACAGGCCGAATAGCCAGGCCAGTTCGGGAAGACGCGCGAAAAGTTGAGATTTTTCTTGACTAAATGAAATGATGCCTGAAGTGGCTTAACCAACTATGAACCAAAGGCCGCGTCATTATCGCAAGTTGTTTGACCGCAGGATTCTGGGATTGTTTTGGCAAGCCCTGCGCTTGGGTTTTGCCCGGATCGGCCAACTGCCATTTTTGCTGCGCTGCCTGGCCGTCCAGACGCGCGGGGCCCGTTTGCGGGCAAAACACCTGCGCCAGGGTTTGGAAGTGCCGCCATTGCTCATCTTCAGCCTCACCAGACGCTGCAATCTGAATTGCCGTGGCTGTTATTCCAAATTGCTGCACACTTCTCAGGAAGAGGAACTCGGCGCGGAGCGCTTCGCGGAAATCCTGGCCGAGACGAATGAACTGGGGGTGACGATCATCATGCTGGCCGGCGGGGAACCGCTGCTGCGCAGAGACATGCTGGAAGCAGCGGCCAAACACCGGCGCGCTGTTTTTCCCGTCTTCACCAACGGCACTTTGTTCGACGCGGAGTATCTGTGCTTCTTCCGCCGCAATCCACACTTGATTCCGGTTGTCAGCCTGGAAGGGAATGCCTTTGAAACCGATGCCAGAAGGGGCGCGGGGGTTTTTGACAACTTCCGGGAACTGCTGCCGGCTTTGAAGAAAGAGCGGATTTTCTGGGGCATATCGTTCACTCTGACCCGGCAAAACTACGCATCCGTGCTGGCTGACAGTATGCTGCAGGATTTTTTGAGCGCCGGTTGCCAACTCTTTTTCTTCGTGGAATATGTGCCCGTGGCGGAGGGGACAGAAGAACTGGTGCTGAGCGAAGAACAGAAGCAAGAACTGCCCGCGCGGACCAGAGAACTCTCGCGCCGCGGGCCGGGCCTGTTCATCGCTTTTCCGGGCGACGAAGACCAATATGGCGGCTGTCTGGCCGCGGGCCGGGGTTTTCTGCACATCAACCCCTCCGGTTATGCCGAACCTTGTCCGTTCGCGCCTTTCGCGGACGTGAACCTGCGTTTTGCCAGTCTGCGGGAAGCTTTGCACTCGCCCTTGCTGAAAAAGATAAGCTCCATCCACAACCTGCTAACCGAAGGCGAGGGCGGATGCGCTCTGTGGGCAAACAGGGAATTTGTAGCCGGGCTTACCCAAGAAAAGCAGGAGAGCAGGCGGACTTAAACCCAGTCAATTGAGCGGGGGTGACACTCAACCTGAAGTTGGGGAAGCTTGCTTAGCGAAATTATGTGTTGACAGATATCGTCTGCCAAAAAATAATGCGTGCGTATTTCGTAAAAGGTTTAGAGGTCAAACACAATGGTATTCAGAGGCAGACAAAGGTCGGGATCTGACTGGCTAAAAACCGGTTTGATCGTATGGCTGGTCACATGGATCGGCAACGTGAGCGTTTTAACGGCGGAAACGAACCTCCCTCAAATGGCTCGCTACAAAAGCACGCTGAACTATACCCACGATTACCCGCAAGGTTGGTTCCGAATTGACCGGAGCAATACCGACGCGGCCCGCGCCGAACTGTTCCCCTCGGGTGCCGACAGCAGTTCCCTGGCCGGGTCCCGCGCCAATTTCCTGCTGACCCGGATCGACAGCCTCGAGATAAAGGCCGTGTTCCTGGAAAATCCAAAGGCCGATGGGTCCGCAGCGATCATGGTGAATCTGGGATCCAAGATCGAAAGCTTCAACCGTGATGCCCTAAATCTGCTGGAAAACCGTTTTCAAACCTTGCTGCTGCCGCCGGGCGCGGTGGTAAAAAATTTGGAAACCAGCGTTGTTAGGCAGGGCTTGAAAAAAATCTTGGTCCTCAACGCCAGCGTCACCGAACCTGGCCAGCCTGCCAGCGTGAGTTACCATTCCCTCACTGTGAAAGGCGAAGGCCGCAGCTTCACTTTCACGCTGCGCGGCACTGAGGCCGAGGTCCAACGCCTGAAGCCGGTTTTGGCAGGCATGGCCACCTCCCTGGATGACAATTTCGCGGCGGAGAGGGGCATCAGCAACCTGCCCCGCTGGGTGGAGATCATACTGATCGTCCTGCTGGCACTTTCGATAAGCTGGCTGATCATCAGGCTGCGGGACCAAAACCGCGTGGCCTCCAGACACGGGCGCAGACGCGGCATCAGCTTTTTCCAGCTGTTTTTGATCGCAGTGGCAGTCTTGGTGGGCCTTTCCTATTTGCTAAGATCCTGTCAGGCAGGCTGATCCCCGCCCGGGATAACCAGCAGCAAGTGCTCCAAGTTCTCCGGGAAATTTTCCGGACAGGCTCGGTTTGTGTTTTCATACCCCCTTTTTTCCTCCATATCCACGGCTTCGGCACAATTTCCTTGACGAATCCGGCGGTTCGGAACAGAGTGTTTTTTCAAAGATAACAAGACAGGCGGTTTAAGCATGCGCAAGATCATCATCGCGGGCAACTGGAAGATGAACAAGGACGCTCCCGAGACGGAGCAGTTCTGCCGGGAATTGGGCACATATCTGCAGGATCATGACGCGGAGCGGGTTTTACCTATGGTCGCGCCCGTATATCCTTTTCTGGCCAAGGCCCAGGACTTTCTTCGGGGCATGCCGGTGGCCGTGGCCGCCCAAGATGTGAGCGCGCACGCGGAAGGTGCCTATACCGGTGAAGTTTCCGCCGCGCAGCTGCGTTCCCTGGGGATCCGCTACTGCATCATCGGCCATTCCGAAAGGCGCCAGTATCACGCGGAGACGGACTCCCAGATCCGAGCCAAGCTGCTGCGGCTGCGGGAAAATGAGATCATCCCGGTGGTTTGCATCGGCGAAACGCTTCAGCAGCGCGAACAGGGCCTCACCGAGCGGGTGATCCTGAAGCAGTTGGAAGGCTGTTTTGAGCAGATCGAGATGCCCGCGGGTAAGGAAGCCGTGATCGCCTACGAGCCGGTTTGGGCGATCGGAACGGGTAAAACCGCCAGCGCCGGCCAGGCCCAGGAAGTTCACGCGCTGATCCGCGCCTGGCTGCAAAACCGTTATGGCAGCGAGACAGCACAGAATATCCACATCCTTTACGGGGGCAGCGTGAAGCCCGCCAATCTGCGGGAACTGCTGCAGCAAGAGGACATCGACGGCGGCCTGATCGGAGGCGCGTCCTTGCAGAGCGAGGCTTTTCACGCCATGATCAGCATCGCCGAGGAAGTAAGCAAAGGAAACTGAACATGCTGGACATCAAATTTATCCGCGCCAATCCGGATCTGGTCCGGAGCGCGATCCGCAATAAAAACGAAAAGGCCGATCTGGACGCCCTGCTGGAAATTGATGAGCTGAGGCGCAAACTGCAGTTCGATTTTGACCAGCTCAAATCCAAGCAAAACCAGGTATCCCAGACGATCGCCCAAAAGAAGAAAGCCGGGGAAGACGCGGCTGAGTTGTTGCTTGAGATGAGCGCGGTGGCGGATGAGCTCAAGACGCTAAACGCCTCTCTGAACGAGGCCAACGCGAAGCTGGAAAACCTGTTGCTGCGCGTTCCCAATGTTCCGCATCCCTCTGTACCTGTAGGCTCTGACGAATCCGCCAATAAAGTCCTCCGCGAGTGGGGCAGCAAGCCCAGCTTCGACTTTGAACCCCGGGACCATCTGGCGCTTGCTGAACAAAACAAGCTTTTGGACCTGGCCCGGGGCGCCAAACTCAGCGGTTCCGGCTTTCCGGTTTACACCGGCAGAGGCGCTGAGTTGGAAAGGGCTTTGATCAATTTCATGCTCAACCTTCACATCACTGAACACGGCTACACCGAGGTGGCCGTGCCGGTTTTGGTGAACCGCAAAACCATGACCGGAACGGGCCAACTGCCCAAACTGGAAGAAGACATGTACCGGGTGGACCTGGATGACCTGTTTCTGATCCCCACAGCGGAAGTGCCGGTGACCAACCTGCACGCGGACGAGGTGCTCAGTCAGGACCAACTGCCTTTGAAATATGTAGCTTACACGCCCTGCTTCCGGCGCGAGGCCGGCTCCTACGGCAAGGATACGCGCGGCCTGCAGAGGCTGCATCAGTTCAACAAAGTGGAGATGGTGCGCTTGGTGGAGCCGGAAAGTTCCTACGCCGCCTTGGAAGAGATGCTTGGCGACGCGGAGCACATCCTGCAGGCTCTGGGTTTGCATTACCGCGTGGTGGAACTCTGCACCGGTGATCTGAGCTTCGCCTCCGCCAAAACTTACGATCTTGAGGTTTGGGCGCCGGGCGTGGGCAAGTATCTGGAAGTTTCATCCGTGAGCAATTTTGAGGATTTCCAAGCCCGCCGCGCCAATATCCGCTGCCGGGACAAAGACGGAAAACCGCGCTTTTTGCATACTCTGAACGGCTCCGGGCTGGCCACGCCGCGGCTGTACATCGCACTGCTGGAAAGCTATCAGACCGCGGAAGGCGAAATCAGCCTACCCGCGGCATTGGCAGGGTATTTGGCCCTGTCCGGCGGCGCAAATTGCAAACAAGGTTAGGGTAAAGAGGATGGACGCCATGGACAAAAAAGAGTTCGACTTCTTTGAGTTGCTGGGGATCGTACTAAAAAACCGCAAATTCATCATCATCTTTGTGGCGGTAGTGAGCCTCGGGGCTGTGATCTACAGTTTGATAACGCCGCAGATCTGGGAATCCAGCGCCAGTTTTTACGTGGTGGGAGACCAGGCCAGCGCCCTGCCCATCAACATCGAAGGTCTGAGCGGCCTTACCTCCCAACTGCTGGGTTCCGATAACGCCCAAAACGCCATCAACTCTGTTTCCGCGATGCGCTCAAGACGTTTTTCCGAGGACGTGATCCGCCACTTTCGCTTGATCCGCTATTACGAGATCACGGAAAACGATTCGCTGATGGCGATGGACAAGGCGCTGAAACGCCTGCGCCAAAAGACCGTGAACATAGATTACAGCACCGATACCGGATTGGTGAACGTGAGCGTGGCCACCAAGCAGAAAAAACTTTCGCGCGACATCGTGGACTACTATCTGCAAAATCTGGAGATCTACAACCGGGATCAGAAGCTCACCAAGGGCAAGATGAACCGTGAGTTCCTGGAAGGCAGGGTCCGGGCGACGGAGGCGGAGATCGATTCGCTGCTCTACGCGGTGAATGATTTCCAGACCAAGCACAACGCCATCGACATCGAGACCCAGACGGAATCGCTGATCTCATCCTATTCAGACGTAATCGCAACCAAGATGCAGACGGACATCGAGCTGGAGCTGGCACGGAAGAACTACGCTCCGGATTCGCCAGTAGTGGCCGAACTCAAAGCCCGCAGCGACGCCTTGGGCAGGCAGATCAGGGAACTGGAGGCCGGAGGAGGAGGGCTGAAACCGCGCTACCTGATCGACATCGCCAGCCTGCCAGACCTCGGCACCCAATTTGCCCAACTGAAAATGAACCTGGAGATCCAGTCCAAAGTCTTTGAATTCCTCTATCCGCAGTTTGAAGCGGCCCGGCTGGAAGAGCTGCGCGACATGCCCACCCTGGACATTTTGGACACCCCGCGCGAAGCCGGGATGCGGGTGCGGCCCAAGCGTGCCATGCTCTGCGCGATCGCTTTCGCTCTGGCTTTGGTGGCCGCGGTGATCATCGCGCTGATCAAAAACGCCTTCGGCCAGAACAAAGAACGTTTGCGGGAGATCAAGAAAGAGCTCTGACAAGGCTTTGACCATGATCCTGAAACGCCTGGCCCCCGGCATCGCCTATCTTGGCACCGCCAGTTTGGTGCTGGCAGCGGCCGCCGCCGCGCAAGGCATGGAACTGCCGCAGTTCGGCTTCATCGGAGCGATCCTGGTTGCCTGGCTGCTCACGGTGTTGCTATTTGGGGTCAGCGTCCGCAACAGCCTGCTGTTTTCGGCCCTGTTTTTCATAAAACCCATCCCCACAGCCTTCGTTTGCGTGCTGTTCATCCTGCTGCTCAGCCTGCTGCTCGAGTTTCAGCGTTCGGGGCTTAAGAGTTTCATCATCCCCTATCCGGTGATGCTGGCGGTGCTGGTCGCGACTTCGGTGTACGGACTCACCCGGACCCGGGGCGCTTGGGACACCAATCTTTATTTTCTGGCCACGGCTTTGGTGCCGGTGCTAACTTTGCTGATCCCGGTTAACTGTCGCGTTCAGAAGTCGGATTTTGTGCTCTGGCTCAAGGCCATTGTGCTGATCGGCACTTTTTTGGCCGTGGTGGGGGTGGCCATGGCCCTGCTTAACCCCAGTGAGAGATACGGGTCCCTCTGGATCACAGCCATGACCATCAATGGTTTTTACACATTGGCCTTCTTTTTTGGCATAGCCCTGGGAGTGAGGTCCGGCCAGAAATCAGAGCGCTACCTTTGGTTCGGATGCGCGCTGCTGGTGCTGCTGGGGATGCTCTACACCTACACGCGCATCACCCTCGTGGCAGTGTTCGCCGGGATCATTCTGCTGATGCTGAAGATGAAGCGGATGCGTCTGCTGGGGATGAGCTTTTTGCTGCTGGTGCCGCTGATCATCCCGTCGTCCATGGTGAGCCGGATCCAATTGGGCCTCACTTTTGACTATTCGATCTTTATCCGATTTCTGGCCTGGTATTTTTCCCTGCAGCAGATCGCCAGCCATCCCTGGTTCGGGATCGGCATCAACGTGTGGAAAGACTGGTACGCCGGCGCCGTGCCGCTGGACATGCTATACGCTGAGCATTCCCACAACCTGCCGCTCAAGATCTGGCTGGAATTGGGAGTATTCGGCTTCATCAGCTACTTTTACGTGATCGGCGCGGTTTTGCGCAGATATTACCTGAGAGTGGTGAAACCAGACGCCGGAAATTTTCACCGCGTGGTGATAATCGGGATCGTGGCGCTGCTGATCTCCTGCCTCACCGATATTTTCATCCAGCAATACCCCGTTGCCCTGGCCTTTTGGGTGACGCTGGGGCTGATGTACATGCTTTCCGGCGCTCCAGCCGTGATTGAGGAACAATGAAGGAATTTCAACATCTGGTGGATATCATCGCCCAGCTGCGCGAACCGGTTTCCGGCTGCCCCTGGGACATCAAGCAAACCTCGGAAAGCCTGGTTCCAAACTTCATCGAGGAACTTTACGAAGCCGTGGAGGCCATCGAGGACGGTGACGACGCCGGCCTGATGGAGGAACTGGGCGACCTAATGCTGCACATTGTTTTCCAGGCCCAGATCGCGTCTGAAGAACGGCATTTCGACATCGCGGACGTGCTCCGCAGCATCGCTGACAAGCTGGTGCGGCGGCATCCGCACGTTTTCGGCCAACTGGAGGTTGCCGACGCAGAGGCGGTGAAAATGAACTGGGAACGCCTGAAAAAAGCGGAAAAAACGGACCGTAAAAGCGTTTTGGAAGGAATTCCCAGAGCCCTCCCGGCCCTGATCTACGCCCAGCGCACTCAGGAAAAGGCCGCTTCGGTGGGCTTTGACTGGCCGGATATCGAACCCGTGATTGCCAAGCTGGACGAAGAGCGGCTGGAACTGAACGAAGCCCTGGCCAAAGAAGACCATCTGCAGATCAAGGAAGAGCTGGGCGACATGCTTTTCACGCTGGTAAACCTCGCCCGCAAGCTGCACATCGACGCGGAAAGCGCTCTGAAAGAAACTTCCCGGAAGTTCCACCAGCGCTTCAACTATATCGAAGAACACTACCAAAAAAACGGAGACGACATCCATGAAGCAAGCCTTGAAGAACTCGACGCCGTCTGGGATCTCGCGAAAAAAAACAGATAACTTCAAGGCCCTGCGCCTTTATCTGATCCTGGGCAGCCTCCTGATCTTCATCGCCTTCGCGGTTTACGCCCAGATCCTGATCCAGAACGCCAAACGCGAGCAGGAATACGTGCCGCGCCTATTCTCCCAATACATCGCCTATACGGACGGCTATCTGAGGCAATCTGAAAAATACGCCCAGATGCTGGCCGAGATCACTTCCAAGCGCTTCGAGTTGTTGCAGGAAGTGGATTTTCAAGAGGCCATCAGCAACTATATGTTCATCGAATTCCCCGGCAAAAACCCCATCCCTGTGATCATCACGGACGCCGACACCATACCACAGTTCTGGAATCAGGTGCAGGTGCCCGCGGATGTAAGCTACGACGACCTCCCCGAAAGGGATAAGCTGATGCTGAGGCAGGAAATGGAACAGATGGACCGCAGCGAACTGAAGGAAGGCGACAGCGTGATAAACTATGTCTATATCGCCCAACCCGTTTCCCTGCAGGATTTCATCAAGGAGATCGACTACTCGGTGGTGGTCACCGACCGCGCCAAAAAACCTCTCTACTGGCGAAATGTGGAGATCCCTGAAAACCAGGACTGGGAGCAGACTTCGCCAGTGGCTCAGACACTTTTACGGGAGAAGATGGCCGGGATGAGCGAGGTGCCGCTCGCCCAGGCATCAGAACAGCTGGGTTTCATCTACTTCACCTCGCCCAAATCGCTGGCCCGCATCAGTTCCCTGGTGATCCTGGAACTGTTGCTGATACTGCTGATCCTGGCTTTTGGAGCTTACGGACTTATCCTGGTGCACCGCACGGAAAAGGACACCCTCTGGATCGGTCTGGCCAAGGAAACTTCGCACCAGTTCGCCACTCCGATCACTTCTCTGCTGGGCTGGCTGGACCGCCTGCGCGATACTCCGCCCGGCGCCATGGCCCAGCAAGATTACGACAAGGTGCTGGACCAGATGACAACTGACCTCAATCTGCTGAGCTACAACGCCAACCGCTTCGGCAAGGTGGGCTCGCGGACCAAGCTCACGCCGGTGGAACTGCACACCCTGCTGGAAGAGATCACCGTATATTTCCAAGCCCGCATGCCCCATCTGGGCTCACGCATCGACATCCATCTGATTTCCAAGATCCAGGGAGTCCAGGTGTTGCTGGATAAAGACCTGTTTAAATGGGCAATGGAAAACCTGATCAAAAACTGCGTGGACGCCATGTCCCAAAAGGGGGGAAACATCTTCGTGACCGCAACTCAGAACAAACACTCCGTGTACGTCCACGTTCGCGACGAAGGCAAAGGCATCGTTCACTCCCAATGGAAAACGGTCTTCGAGCCGGGGGTGACCACCAAAACCCGCGGCTGGGGCCTCGGGCTAAGCCTGGCAAAACGCATCATAGAAGAGTATCATCACGGCCATATCCGTGTGCTGGAAAGCACTCTGGGTGAAGGCACCACCTTTGAGATCAAACTCAGCAAAGAACACCACAAATAGGAGCCAATAATGCGTCTGCTGCTCAGTTCCGTTCAGATGAAAGATCTGGACTCACGCGCCATCAAGGACTTTGGCCTCCCCAGCCGAGTACTGATGGAAACCGCCGGCAAAGCCTGCGCCGAGATCATCCTCAACCACTATCCTCAGCAGTTGGACGGACCAGTCTGTGTGTTCTGCGGCAGCGGAAACAACGGCGGTGATGGAGCTGTGATCGCCCGTTGGCTGGCCAACTGGGGCTGCGAGGTGAATATCCTCCGGGTCGGCAAAGGCAGCCCCAGCCCGGAAACCACTGCCAATCTGGAACTCTGCCGCAAGCTCGGCATCCCCATCATCGGGATCAGTGCTTCCAAAGACCTGTCCCTGGCCAAAAGTTTTCTGGAGAGCTCCTCCCTGGTGATCGACGCCATCTTCGGCATCGGCTTCAAGGGAGAACTAAAGCCCTGGCTGGATGAGCTTTTTGAGCTGATCAACTCCTACGCGGCCTTTACTGTCTCAGTGGACATACCCTCCGGTCTGAACGCGGACACTGGCTTCGGACACAACCCAGTATACGCCGAGGCAACCATCGCCATCGAAAGCATGAAAACGGGCCACATTACCGGAATCGGCAGAGAGGCCTGTGGCGAGGTCCACTTGGTTGATATCGGCATCCCGGCCCATTATTATGAAAACCTGGACGCGGCCATGCTCTTCGAGGAAGCAGATTTCCGCCCGCCTTTGAGGTTGCCGGAAAGACACAAGAACGACTACGGCAAGGTCTATGTTTTTGGGGGCGTTCCAGGGTTCATTGGAGCCTCTGTAATGGCCGCCCAAGCAGCTCTGCGTGCTGGCTGTGGGTATGCCTGTGTGCTGCACCGGAAAGAACTGGTGGCAGTTTATGCCCTTAAACTCACGGAAGCCTTGTCCCGCGCCATTCCCGAAAGCCCCAAAACCGGCCGGCCTGACACCAAGTCCCTGCTGCGGATTCTGGAAGACGCTTCCTCCGTACTGATCGGCCCCGGACTGGGACGTGACGGTTTCGCCCTGCAGTTGCTGGAGATCGTGCTTAAAAACCTGGAAGTTCCTCTGGTGGTGGATGCCGACGCGCTCACCCTGATCTCCGATAATCCTTCGCTTTACCAATATCTGGCCAAGCCAAACGTGCTACTGACACCGCATTGGGGTGAATTCTCCCGCCTGGCCAAAATCGACAAAGGCGAATTGGAACAAGACTGTCTGGGCGCACTGCGGGCTTTTGTGAAAGAGCACTCCGCCCGCGTATTGCTGAAAAGCCATTTCAGCGTTTACCACGACGCGGAGCTGACCTTGGTGAATATCTCCGGCAACGACGGACTGGCCACCGGAGGCAGCGGTGACGTTCTGGCCGGCATCATCTGCTCGTTCCTGGCCCAAAATGAAAGTATCTCCGGCGCCGCCATCAAAGCGGCCTTTCTGCTGGGCAAAACCGCCCAAACCCTTGCCCAATCACGTGACACGGCCTCAATCCTGCCCACGGATATCATCGCCAACCTGTTTCTGAAACAAAAAGAGGTATAATGACCCGCATATCCTTATTGCCCTTGCTGTTGGGCTTCTTGCTCACGGTTCAGGCCTGCACCGGAAAAATAGATCAAAAAACACAAGGAGACACCTTGAAAACATTAGCTGAGATAAACACTCCCATCTTCTGGGCGGAAGGCCATCCCGGCAAACTGGACCGGGAAAAATGGGTGATCACGTTCACCGGAGCGTGTGAAAAACCGCGCTCCTTCACTTGGAAAGAGCTCAACGCCCTGCCCCAAACTGAAGTTGACGGCCGGCTCACCAGCGTTACCCGCTGGTCCTCGCAAGGCCTCTGGAAAGGCGTGGCGCTCTCCACTCTGCTGGATGTGGTGGGCGTGAAACCCAGCTGCCAGTACGTTCGCTTCTGGTCGGTGGGAGAAATCTACGATACTTCCATCCCCATCGACATCGCCCGCCTGGAAAAATCACTGCTCGCCCACACCTTCAACCGCCAGTGGCTGGACGAAGACTACGGTGGACCCGTGCGCGCCTTCATCCCCTATCTCTGGGGCTATAAATCCGCCAAGTCCGTCGTAAAAGTGGAACTGATGGAGTACTACGTGCCAGGATTTTGGGAACAACGCGGCTACACCGACAGCGCCGAGATCGAGGCCGGGCCCTGCCGGGACATGAATGACGGCGGAGCGATCAAACAGATCCCCGGTCCGGGCGAAGTAAAATTCTGATCGCCAGGACGGAAACACTCGCGCGGGAGCCGATTGCGCTTGACGCGGAGCGTGGTTTACCTTAACTTATCAGTAAAAAAACGATTTAGCTCATCAGGAAGTGACACAATGCCAAAACATGAAGTTTATCGCGCCCCCATCCGGCTGCTGCTCACGCTGTCTTTCATCTTTGTTCTGAGCCTGCTTGCCGCTCAGAACAACACGGAAGAGTATGATCTGGTGAAAACTCTGGTGCTGCCCAAGGCAGCCGTGCCGGTAACCGAACTCACCCTGACCAACGAGGTCTGGCTCCAAGACGGGGAACCCTTCACCGGCATCGCCTATGAACGCTTTGAAAACGGAAAACTTTCCCGTGTGCTGAGTCTCTTCCGCGGTCTGCAGCAAGGCCCCATGTATCTCTGGTATCCGGACGGCGCCCCGCAGATGAGTGCCACCTACCGCCAGGGCCGGCTCAGCGGGCGTTTTCTGGGCTGGTACCGCAACGGCGGCATCATCTACGACATGGCCATTAATCAGGGCGGCTACGCCGGCGACTATCTCACTCAGGAAGGCGGACAGGACGGCGAGGACAGCACTGAACTCGAAGGAGACGCGAACGAACCCCAGGACGGAAATTGAGGCCGATGCTTCCCTCCCGCGCCGCTATGGTAAAACTCCGGCGTTCATGGTCCTCACCAGTGAATCTGGTGCAGAGGATCAGTTGATTTTGGTAGAAATAGATTGACGCGTTTTTTGCCTTGGGAAATTTGGCCTTGAAGTCTGGTTGAGTTCCAGTTATCCCTTTACCAAGATAGCTGGAGCGCTCCGGAGAAGATCCAGACAGTTATGAATTTTTTTACAGTCCCCAGAGCTCTATTCCTGCCTTTTTCGCCCCTCAGGAACAGGAACAGCCAAGACCGGGCTCTGGCAACTACATTCTCCGGTTTTTGGGCCGGGCAAGGATAAACAGATGAGTAAAAGCAGTGCAAAAAACGTACACTCGTTCCGCGACCTGAAAGCGGCTGGCACGAAGATCACGATGGTCACGGCCTACGATTATTCGATGGCGCGGTGCGTGGCTTCCAGCGAGATCGACCTCATTTTGGTCGGCGACAGCCTGGGCATGGTGGTCCTGGGCTATGAAAACACCCTCAAGGTGACTTTGGATGACATGATCAGCCACACTGCCGCCGTGCGCCGCGGAGCGCCGCAGTCCTTTGTGATCGCCGACCTTCCCTACATGAGCTACCATCTCGGGTTTGACGATACCAAAGCCAACGCCGCCGCCCTGATCATCGAGGGCGGAGCTGACGCAGTGAAGCTGGAAGGCGGTTCGGGAGCGCGGTTGGAAGCCATAGCGGCCATCCTCGAGTGCGAGATCCCCGTCTGCGCCCACATTGGCCTCACCCCGCAGAGTGTGCGCCGTTTCGGTGGTTTCCGGGTGCAGGGAAAATCTCCCGAAGCCTATGAAACTCTTTTACGTCAGGCTCTGGCGCTGGAAAAAGCCGGAGTATTCATGTTGGTGCTGGAAGGCATTCCGGAAGGTTTGGGCCAGGAAATTTCCCAAAGCGTGGCAATCCCCACAATCGGCATCGGCGCCGGACGCTTTACCGACGGTCAGGTGCTTGTCTATCACGACCTGCTGGGCCACTCGGACCTGCTGCCCAAATTCGTGCGCTCCTACGCCACGCTGGACGCGGACATCGCCGCCGCCCTGAACAGATATTGCGCCGAGGTGCGCGCTGGCGCCTTCCCCGGCTTGGAAAACGTATATTACCCCATTTCAGAACCATAAGGACAACCATAGATGACAGCGAAATATGAACATATGGAAACTATGACCCCGGAGGAAAAATTCTCCGCCGTGGCCAACCTCAAGGAAAAGCTGGAGGAAAACTTCGTCAGCCTCGGTCAGTTGCTTTCCGAGATCAAGCGCAGCAAGATCTTCCGCGTGAAGGGCTATGAGTCTTTCAAAGATTTTGTGGAAGCGGAATACAGCCTCAGCGGCTCGCTGGCCGGCAAGCTGGTGTCGGTGTTCGACGTCTTCATCGAGGAGATGGACGTGGACGAAGGCACTGTGCGCGATATCGGATTCGACCGCCTTCAGATGATCCAGCCCCTGGTGCGCAAAGCCGACTGGACCCAGCGCGACGAATGGGTGCAAAAAGCGGAGGAAATGCCCACCAAAGACTTGCGCGATCATATCAAAGAGCTCAAAAAGGAAGAAAAAGCAAAGGAAGTTGATCTCAAAAAAGTGTTCATCGACCAGTTTCTGGAACGGATGACAAGCATCCTCAACTGCTCCAGAACGGACCTTAATTACAAGCTGGCCCTGTATTTCCAGGACGCCGAACCAGAAACCATCAAAACCGTGGTCCGCGAACGCCAGCGCAGCTTCGAAAATGAACTCAACAAGGAGGAATCCACTTGAAACGCGCCAAACAAATGAAAATTATCTGGGTGGACGACGAGATAGATCTGCTGCAACCTTTCGTGCTGTTTTTGGAAGAACGCAACTACCTGGTTGACACCTGCAACAACGGCAACGACGCCATTGAAAAGGTGTTGGCCAATAAGTACGATCTGGTGATCCTGGACGAAATGATGCCCGGTCTGGACGGTCTCGCCACTCTGCAGGAGATCAAGCGCATCAATCCTTCCCTGCCCATCGTGATGGTGACCAAAAGCGAAGAAGAAGGCCTGATGGACAAAGCCATCGCCTCGCAGATCGCCGATTATCTGATCAAACCCATCAATCCCAACCAGATCATCATGGCCATCAAAAAGATCTTTCAAGCCGACGAGATCCGCGCCAACCAGATCGGCGAACAGTACACCCGCTATATAGCCCAACTGAACCAGCGCCTCTTCGACAACCCCGGTTGGGAAGACTGGGCAAACATCTACCGCGAAATGGCCTATTGGGAGATCCAGATCGACGAAGTGAACGACGAAGGCCTCCGCCAGACCCACTTTCTGGAAAAACGCAACTGCAATACTGAATTTACCAACTACGTGGAACGCAACTACCGTGAGTGGCTGCACACCGACGATCGGCCCAACCTCTCGTTCGATCTGGTTTCGCAGTACATCGCGCCCCACTTTGAAGCCCGCGTGCCCGTCTATTTAATCATCATCGACTGCATGCGCCTGGACCAGTATCTGGCCATCCAGCCCTACATCAAGGAACTCTTCGACGAAGAGCTCGACCTCTATTATTCGATCCTGCCCACCGCAACACCCTACAGCCGCAACTCCATCTTCAGCGGACTACTGCCGCAGGACATCGCCAAACGCTTTCCCGAATACTGGGTGAGCAGCGGCGAACTGGACAATTCCCGCAACCGCAACGAGCATCAGCTGCTGGATGAGCATATCACCGAGCTGGGCTATAGCCTCGAGCCCACCTCCAAATACGTGAAGATCTTCAATATGGAGGAAGGCAACTTCGTACTCCGCAAGATCGAGACCTGGAACAAGGAAAACCTTGTGGTGCTGGTTTACAATTTCCTGGACCTGCTGGCCCACCACCGCTCCCGCGACCAGATCCTGCAGGAAGCCATCCCCCACGAGGAAGGCCTGCGCGCCTTCACCAAACACTGGTTCCTGCATTCCTCGCTCTACGAGGCCCTGAAGCTGATCGCCAAACAGGACGCCATCTGCGTGATCAGCACCGACCACGGCTCGATCAAGGTGAACCGGGCCACCCAGGTTATCGGCGATCGCGATACTTCCATCACCGTCCGCTACAAAGAAGGTAAAAATCTCAGCGCCAACGACCGCCACTCCATCTTTGTAAAAAAACCCTCCGAATACGGGCTGCCGATCAAGAGCATCGTGGACAACTTCATCTTTGCCAAAGACGATTATTACTTCGTCTATCCCAATTCTTACCATCAGTATCAGAGGCAGTACAACGGCACTTTCCAGCACGGCGGCGTTTCCATGGAGGAAATGATCCTGCCGGTGGCCACCTGCCGGAGCAAACGGCTCAAAATCTAATTGACAAACGCTCTGCTGAGGATTATCCTTTCTTCAGGAATGCGTCAGATGATGGTCCCAAAAGTTGCTGGCTGCTTGGTCGGTTCTTTTGGGACCTTTTCTGTATCGTTAACTTGGATCCAAGTCTGATCTGGTTCTCAGGCAAGGCACGCGAATCAGGTGCCCCGAACAAGCCAAAGCTTATGTTACAACATAATAAATGGAGTCACTCGTGACCAAACCCAAATTCCTGCAACTAAACACGGAACAGGACACCCAGGAACTGGCGGCCTTCATCGCCCCGCTGCTACGGCCCGGCGATGTGATCTGTCTCTGGGGCGATCTCGGTTCCGGCAAGACCTTTTTCACGCGCGCGCTGGCCGCTGAGCTGGGAGTTCCCGAGCTGGTTGACAGCCCTTCGTTTGTACTGTTCAAGGAATATGATGGTGGCAAATTCCCCTTTTTCCACCTCGACCTCTACCGTCTGACTCGGGAAGCCGAGTTTCTCGATCTGGGCATCACCGACCTCATCGATTCCGGCATCACCCTGATCGAATGGCCGGAACTGGCGGCACGCTACCTTCCGGAGCGAATTATGAACCTTTCGCTGCGCTTCAGCTACCAGGGCCGGCAACGCTCGGTGGAAATAGTTGCCAAAGACCGCTTTTCAGCTTACTTTGTCTAACAACAACATCTTCTGGAGGCTCAGATGAGTTTTAATCCTCTTTGGATAGCTCTTGTCGCCATCGTCGTGATGGCCGTTTGGGAAGTTACAGGCAAAGACAAATCCCCGCTCAGGGGCTGGCTGATCGCTGGAATCTGCTTCATTTTGGGCTTGTCCGTCTTCGGCTACTTTTTCATGGAAAGCCGGCAGGAAAACTCCAGCCTGCACGTGGTGGGTTATGCCAGCAAAACCTTTGAAAGCGACCTCGTGAAGTGGACCCTCTCCATGCAGAAAAACACCGGCGTGGATGGACTGATGGAATCCTATACCAGCCTCAACCGCGATGTTAATGACTTCAAAGCGTTGCTGCTCGCCTCAGGCCTCACCGCCAAAGACATCAACATCCAGCCGCCAACCAGCACCCCGCATTACGATGACTACGGCACCCTGACCGGCTACAGCGTGGACCAGATGCTCTACGTGCTGAGCAAGGACGTGGCCAAGGTGGAGGAGATCGCCCTCGACCCGCAGTTCTTCGCCGAACGCTCCATCGTGCTGCAGCAATCCAACCTCGAATACCTTTATTCCAAGCTCCCGGAACTCAAGAAAGAGATGATCGGCGCCGCCACTGCCGACGCCCTGGACCGCGCCAAAGAGATCGTGGGCGCCACCAAAGCCCGGCTGGGCAAGCTCAGCAGCGCACGCAGCGGCGTGTTCCAGATCACCGAACCCTACTCCACCGATGTTTCCGACTACGGCTATTACAACACAAACACCCGCGCCAAAAGCATATCGGTAACCGTTACCACAGATTTCAAGCTCTGATCCGTGACCCCTGAATTCCCCACATTATTCATCCCTCGGGAGGTGGAGATGAACAAGGAAATCGTGCCTTTACATTTCAGGGTCTATTTGTTGGTGCTTTCTCTGTTCGCTGTCATTCCGGTATCCGTTTTTGCCCAGGAAAACTTCAACATGAGCCTGGTAAGCAGGACCTTTGCCGAATGGGCGACCGTTGACGACATCGCCCTTGACGGAAATTTCGCTTATGTGAGCACCCGGGACACCGGCCTCTATATTCTGGATGTTTCGGACAGCGCGAATCCCGTGGTGGTGAATTCCTTTGAGATCGCTGGTGGCGTGGTCGTTAAGTCACTCGTGCGGGACGGCATTCTTTATGCCCTGGGCTGGGATATCCTGAACATAATCTCGGTTTCTGATCCCCACAATCCGGTCCTCCTGGGCAGCTATTACCATCCTGGGCAAAATTTCTGGTTCATGGCTCTCGCCGGCGATTGCGCCTATCTGGCAGGCTACGGAAGATATTTTCTGGTGGTGGACATCTCTGATCCTCAACTGCCGCAACTGCTTACGACGGTTTCAACTGGAACCAGCACCATGCGGGGCCTTGCCGTCGACGGCGGGCTTCTGTGCACGATCACCTTTGAATCAAGGACCTTCCAAATCTATGATATTTCCAATCCCGCTTCACCTCAGCCGTTGGGAAACTTCAGAACCCATTTCACTCCGGAATGCCTCGCAGTGGCGGGAGGATATGCCTATGTAGGTACTGCCTACGGCATTTTCATCATCGACGTTTCCGTGCCGGCGATGCCCATTCCCGTCGGCTACCTGCAAAGCACCTCCATCAAGAGGATCGAGGCCCTGGACGGCTGTGCACTGCTCACTTCGCTCTACGATGTCATGCTCCTGGACCTGAGCGATCCACAACAGCCTTTTATTAGTTACACTTATGCCCATGCTTTTTCTATACGGTCTTTTGCTGTTTCTGGAAACCGGCTCTTTCTTGGGAACTATCACATTTCTTTGAATGCGTATGTCAACATTCTGGACATCGCTTCCCCGGATGGTTTCACACCAGTAGGAAGTTATGGACCCTTGCCGAGGACCTACGACCTGGCCAGTTCGGGCGACATCGTGTTTCTGGCTGCCGCGGGATCTGCCGTGATCTCGGTAAACGTCGCGGATCCGGAGCACCCCCAAAAACTCTGCGAACTTCCGCTGGCGGTTAGCGACGGGCCTTCGCTTGTTGCCGGGACCTTGCTTTACGTGGTTGCCCCGCAAAACCAGGTCAAGATCATCGACATCTCCGATCCCTCGAATCTAACTCTGCTCGGTTCGATAACTTGCCCGGGGAATGTCAGTAGTATGGAGGCACGGGACAACCTGCTCTTTGCCGCGTCCGCTGCTGGTACCGGGATATACGATGTTGCCAACCCCGCTGCTCCTGCGACGGTCGGTTTTATCCATACCGTATGGCTGACCAGAAGACTCGAGCTGGCGGGCAGTATTCTTTACATGTCTTCTTCTTCCGGAATAGGTATTTACGATGTGTCTGATCCCGCCTCGCCCCAGTATGTTCGCATTGTGGGTCAGAACATCAGCAACTACGTATGTCTCGCCAGGGCCGGTTATTACCTCTATGCGGCAACTTTCGATGGCCTGGACGTCTACACCTGCTACGATCCGGCTAATCCGCAGTTCGCCTCCCGGACCGAACTCCCTGACGAGGTCTTGGACATTGAGGTGGCCCAAAACAGGATCTTTGTTGCCAATGGCTACGCCGGTATCTATGTCCTCGAACGCGACAGCGGGGGTTTCACGGAGATCACAGGGTACTATTACACTCGCGGCGGCGCAGCAAACGTTGCCGTTTATGGTAGTTACGTCTATGTTGCCAATTCCAACAGTTTCGTGATATTGCATTATGGGAGTTCGGGAAACGAGGATGAACTTTTGCCCACTACAGGGCTGGCGGGCCCGATCCGCAACCACCCCAATCCCTTCCGCGACCAAACCACCATCAGTTTCAGCCTGGAAAAAGCCAGCCTGCTCAAGGTTTCGGTCTATAACCTCCGCGGCCAGTTGGTCAGATGCCTGGGGGATGGAACTGCCTCTTCGGGTCCTTGCGAGATAGTCTGGGACGGCAGGGACCACGAGGGCCGGAAAGCGGCCCCGGGGATCTACCTCTTCCGGTTGCAGGGGGACGGAATTGCCCGGAGCGGCAAAATGTACCTCAGAAGGTAGCGCCCGGACAATTCCTGGCCCTTGTTTTTCCCGCTTTCCCCCAACGATCAATACGGGATAAATACGGGATCAATACGGATTTCATCCGTATTGATCCCGTATTTATCCCGTATTGATCTCGGGAGCCACGCAGGTGGAAAAGTGGAACGAAAATTGCGTGCTTAGCTTGGAGAAGAAAATGTTTGGAGATGGATCATGAGAAACTTGCTGATAATCATGCTACTTGTTACCGCGGCCGCGCTCTGGGCCCAGGGGGCAACCTTGCCCGACTGCTATTACACCTACGCGGAGATCTCGCAACTGCTGAACGATTATGAGGCCCAGCATCCGGACATCGCCAAGCGTGTGCAGATCGGAGTAACCCAGCAGGACCAGCTTCCGATTTACGCTCTGCGCATTTCCGACAACGTGAACCAGGACGAGGAGGAGCCCGCGCTGCTCTTCGTGGGCCAGGTGCACGCGGAGGAAGTGCTGGGCGTTCAGATCACCATGAACAACATTTCCGAGATCCTCGCCAACCGCGATCAGCTGCAATATATGCAGTGGATCAACTTTCTGGACATGTGGTTCGTGCCCACCATCAATCCTGAGGGCCACAACGTGGTGACGGCCAATTTCGACACATCTTACCGCAAGAACAAGCGGGACAACGATCTGAACGGTATTTTCGATTACAGCCCGCTGGTGGGTTACGATGCCGACGGCGTGGATTTCAACCGCAATTTTGATTTAAACTGGTGCCATGGCGACACGTTACTGCAGCCGGGCGGGGATGAGGTTTGGGATTATTACCGCGGACCGGCGCCGATGAGCGAAAGCGAAAACCAGGCCATCAAAGCCTTGGCCGACCAGTATAAATTCGTCTTTTCGATCTGCTGGCACTCCTCCCGCACGGGTAAACTGAGCGAGAAATGCTATTATCCCTTCAACTGGAAAGGGGTGCGGCCCTCGCCCGACGTGGCTTTTTCCGCGTCCATCAGCGCATCAGTGGCCGCCCAGATCATCAACGAGGCCGGCACCGCCAGCTATGAATCTTTGCCCAACCTCAGCCGTAAAGGCGCTTTCCACGACTGGATGTACAAACAATACGGCACCTTTCAGATCCTGATCGAATGCGGCACCGCGAACCTCCAACCCATTGAAGCGCTGATGCAGAACACCATCCAGCGCACCCGCAACGCGGTGTACTGGATGCTGAACCGCGCGCTGCCTAATTCCACAGCCGTGCCCACCAGTTCCATGCTCACCGGAAACATCCGCGACGCCCTCACCAGCGCGCCTCTGGAAGCGGAGATCATCGTGGAGGGTTATCACGCCCCCTGGTTCGTACCCCGCACCTCCGATCCGGATACAGGCAGATTTTACAAGCCCCTGGCCACCGGCACCTACAATCTCCGCTTCCGCAAAGCAGGCTACTGGGATACCGTGATCCCGAACCAGATGGTCTACAACAACAATTGGACCCAGATCCAGGTTCAGATGCAGCCCCGGCAGCCGGCCAGCCTCAACGGCAGGGTGCGCAGCGGCGGAGCGGACATCGCGGCCCAGATCGTGATCGGAGATGTTTTCCCGGATACCCTCGCGGTGAACGGACACTTTGTCTACAACGGTTTTGAGGGTGAATATCCCGTGCGGGTCTACGCCGATGGATACTATCCCTGGCTGGGAACCGTGCAGTTGGAAGCGGGGATGAACAACATCCTGCTCGATCTCAGCCCGGCCACGGTACTATTGGCTGAAAACTGGGAATCCGGCACCGATGGTTGGACCCTCGAAGGCCCCTGGGTGCTGCAGAATAAGATCGCCGCCTCAGGCCTGGCACTCACGGACAGCTGGGGTGGAAACGGTTTTTACGCCATGAACTGCGACGTCTGGATCGCGCCCACTCAGCCGCTGACGCTGCCCGCCGGAACCTCATCCATGCTCACGTTCGACTCCCATCTGTATACTGAACCCAATTTCGATCCGGTAACGGTGGAAACCTCGCCAGACAGCTTGGTGTGGACGGTTTGGTGGACCAAATCCGGCCAGCACGACCACTTCAGCAAAGAACTGGTGCCGTTGGACAGCCTCGCCGGGCAGACGGTCTGGCTACGCTTCCGCCTCACGGACCAGTCCACCCACGTGGAACTTACCGATCCGGGCTGGACCCTCGACAATATCAGGCTGATCACCGGAACCTCCACCGCGGCCCAGGACCCCGGACTGCCCGGATTGCCGCAAGCCGCCTTGTATCAGAACTATCCCAATCCCTTCAACCCCAAAACCACAATCCGTTTTAGCCTCGCGGCTCCAGCGGAAGCGCGGCTGGGCATCTACAACCTGAGAGGACAATTGGTGAAGGAGTTGGTGAAAGAGCAGCTGCCGGCGGGCAACCATCAGAGCGTCTGGGATGGCAGTGACAGCGCCGGAAACCAGGTGGGAAGCGGGATATACCTCTACAGAATGCAGAGCGGAGATTACAGCAAAACCCTGAAAATGATCCTGGTCAAATAAGCTTCAGCGGCTGCGGACCAGCCTGAAGCCTACATACGGCAATCCCGTGCTGGGATTTCCGTTGGCGCGGTAGAGAATGCCGAGGTTGGTGCCGATCCCGTTTTTTACGCTGCCGCCGCGGATCACTTTCACGCTGCCGCTGGACGGCCCCCGGGGATTGTTGAATTCCGCCAGCTTGGTGGGATACTTGGCATCATACCAGTCCCAACACCATTCCGCCACGTTTCCGGTCATGTCGTAGATACCGAAGGCGTTGGGTGATTTCCCGCCGCCGGAGCGATATTTCAGTTTGCTGTTGTCGTAGTGCCAGGCCACTGTGTTGGGGTCATCAGATCCGCTGTAATCCAGCAGTGTTACGGCTTTGGCGGCCATTTCCCACTCGGATTCAGTGGGCAGGCGATAGCCGTTGGCCGAGAAATTGCAGGACACGGATGAAGCGCCGCCCGTGATCCGGTAGGCAAGCTCCAAGCCTTCACTTTCGCTGCGCGCGTTGCAATAGCGGATGATGTCGATCCAACTCACGTTTTCCACCGGAAGATTACCGGCCGGAGCGTTATGCAGATAAGGCGGAGACATGAATTCGTCCCACTCGCTCTGCGTGACCTCGTATTTGCCGATCCAGAAACCGTCCTGCGAGGTGTTGGAGTTGGGGTTGTCCTTCAGCCGGCCAAAGCCAAAAATACCGCCCGGTACGCGGACAAACTTGTTCCTATCCGGGGGAGGGCTGGTCTTTGTGCCCGTGGAGGCGCCGGGTTGGTAGATTTGTTCTCCCGGCAGGTTCTGCTTGCGGGGATCCTCCCTGAGCGCCGTCTGGGTTTGTTGCCCGGCGGTTTCGTTCCCTGGCCCGCGGGGCTGAGGCACTGTCTGGATTCCAGTTTCCAGTGTATCCGGCTCTCCGGTAATAATATTGGCGATACCTTCAGCCAGGCCTCCCGGCTTGAGAATGGCCGGCAAACCATAGATAAAGAACAGGGAAAGACCCGCTATGATCAGGCCTATAAGCAGCCAGAAGGTCCATTCCAGATGTCTTTTGGGGGGCGGCAGCGGCTGATCGTGCAGTTCCTCCAGAGATTGCGGTGTCCCCTGAGGCGCGAAAACCTCGTCCTGGTCCACCGGCGGGAGGTTGTTCAGTCCTTTCAGCAAGTTCTCCAGCGAGTTATAGCGCTGCAGGATGTTGCGGTGCAGGCAGTCGGACAAGATCTTGTTCATGCTTACGGTAACGCCCGGGATGTGGGCAAACTTGTGCTGCTTCAGATGTTCCGAGTTGTAAATGGCATTGTAGAGGACATTTCCGGACAGCAGTTGAGAGATTATTACGCCCAGATTGAATACTTCTTCACGCTCGTCCACCTCTTCGTACTTGATGCCGGAAGTGAGAATGGTGATATTGTCGGAATCCTCGGGCACCATGATCCCGCTGGGGGTAAGTTCATGCAGCGAAAGCCCCTGCTGGCGTACAGCTATAGCCGTCTGCACCAGTTGTTTGGCGACCTCGCGCACAAATTCCTCGCTCAGCCGGCCGACGTTGTTGGCTTTAATCCTGGCCAACGACTCACCGCTCACAAAATCCGAGGCCATGAACACCGGATCGTGAGTCTGGTTGATCTCCGCGACCCTGGCCGTGTGCACGGAACTAAGGTTACCCAAGCGTTTTAGCCTGTTCTGCAGGCCTATGATCGATACCAGATCGGAATACTTGTACTTGAAGAAGAGCTTGAGAACGTATTTTTTGCCGTCTTTTTCCGCGATGTATTTGATCCCCTCCGGGTCCTTGTTCAGCATGCGGACGATGGTGTAGCCGCAAAAAACGTCACCCGGATCCATCAGCTTGAAAACCGCGTCGGTAACTTGGTTCCCGCCAAAGTGCCTGATCACTTCCGGAGCTTCCGGCTGCGGGTCGTGATTCTGTTTCCGCGGTGTTTCCTCCAGATCTTCGCGCCGCGCTCCGCAATGGACGCAGTACTTGCTTTTATCCGGGACCTGTTGGCCGCAGTTGCCGCAATAGCGCATCAGGAGATCCTCGTGATCCTCAGCCAGACTTGTTTGCCGTTGATGTCGTACTCGCTGAGGCCTTCTGGTATATCAGCCTCGAGTAGTGAGTCGCAGAGCGTTTCGCTTTGGATAAAAGCCCCGTGCGCGGCCAGCGCGGCGCTGATCTCGGCGTCACCCATCCACTCCACCGCGATGCGGTCCATGATCTCAAAACCCTGTTCCTTGCGGCTGAACTGGATCTTGTTCACCAATTCACGGGCATAGCCTTCCCGGATCAGTTCCGGCGTGAGGGCAGTGTCCAAAGCCACGAACATGTCGTTCATGCTCTCGAAAACGAAACCCTCGCGGGGTTGGATGTGCACTGCCACGTCTTCCGGCAACAGCTCGATATTTAGGGCGGCAAGTTTGTAAGTGCCTGTGGAATTGAAGGACGCGAGGATATCCTGTCCCTTGATACCGGCCAGTTCGGTGGCTATGGCTTTCATCTGGTTGCCGTATTTGGGACCCATCACCTTGAACTGCGGCTTCAGTTCATAGTGCACAAAGTCCTCATCTTCAGCCACATAGACTATCTCGTGGATGTTCACTTCCTCCTGGATGAGGCTGAACATACGTTCCACTGTCGCCCGGTATTTGGCCGGCACATACATCCTTTGCAGAGGCTGCCGCACCTTGATCTGGCAAGCGTTGCGGGCCGCGCGGCCCAGCTGGACGATGTCGATGATCACCCGCATTTCCTTTTCCAGGGCGGGATCGATATATTGAGACTCAGGCTCCGGATACGCGGCCAGATGCACGCTTTCGCCCGCTGCAAGCGAGAGAAAAAGTTCTTCCGCCAGATAGGGAGCGATGGGCGCGATTAGTTTAGCCACGCTCACAAGTACCTGATAAAGCGTGCGATAGGCACCGATCTTGTCTGCCGTGAGCTCCAGCGCCCAAAATCTGCGGCGGCTGCGGCGCACATACCAGTTCGAAAGTTCGTCGATCACAAAATCCTGGATGGCTCGCACCACCTTGGTGAGTTCGTAATCCTTCATCCAGTCACGCACCTGGCCGATCAGGGTTTGTAGCCGGGAAACGATCCAGCGGTCGATCTCCGCGCTCCGCTGCCAGTTCCAGGGATGATCCGCGGCGTTGAAGTCGTCTATGTTGGCGTAGGTGACAAAGAAGGAATAGGTGTTCTTCAGGGTGCCGATGAACTTGCCGATGATCTCTTTCACGCCCTCCACGTCGAAGCGCGTGGGCACCCAGGGCGGACTTACCTCCAGCAGATACCAGCGGATGGCGTCGGCACCGAAAGTGTGCATCAGTTCGATGGGATCCACGGAATTGCCTTTGGATTTGCTCATCTTCTGGCCTTTGGCGTCCAGGATGAGGTCGTTCACCAAACAGCTTTTGTAGCTGGAGCGGCCTTTGTAAAGGGTGCCGATGGCCAGCATGGAATAGAACCAGCCCCGCGTTTGGTCGATGCCTTCTGAGATGAAGTCGGCGGGAAACAATTCGGAATCGAAAATATCTTTGTTTTCAAAGGGATAGTGCCACTGCGCGTAGGGCATCGAGCCGCTGTCGAACCAGCAGTCGATCACTTCCTGGGTACGGTTCATGCCGCCGCCGCAGTTGCCGCAGGTAAGCCTCACATCGTCGATGTAGGGCCGGTGAAGTTCAATGTCCGCAGGCACCGGCGCGCCGTCTTTCAATTTGCCGCGCTTGATCAGATCTTCGATCGAGCCCACGGAGCTCTTCTCACCGCAATCCTCGCAGATCCAGATGTTCAGAGGCGTGCCCCAGAAACGGTCGCGGGAAAGGGCCCAGTCCACGTTGTTGACCAGCCATTCGCCAAAGCGTTTTTCGCCCACGAAGCCCGGATACCAGTCGATCTGGCGGTTTTGCTCCAGCAGTTGTTCCTTAAACTCGGTGGTGCGGATGTACCAGCTTTCACGGGCGTAATAGATGAGCAGGTTTTCGCAACGCCAGCAGTGGGGGTAGCTGTGTTTCACCTGCTCGCGGCGGTAGAGGTTGCCGCTTTCCTTCAGGCTGCGGATAATGTCTTTGTCCGCGGTTTTCACGAAGATGCCGGCCCAGGGCTTGATCAGCTGGTTGAATTTACCCTCGGCGTCCACCGGTTGGATGAAAGGCAAATCGTATTTGAGGCCCAGCGCGTAGTCGTCCTGGCCAAAAGCCGGCGCGGTGTGGACGATCCCGGTGCCGTCGGTCATGCTCACGTAATCCGCCAAACCCACGTACCAGGCGGGTCTTTCCACCTCGATGAAAGTGAAGAGCGGCTGATAGCAGCGCCGTTCCAGTTCGCGGCCGGGAAACTCACTCAGGATCTCGTAAGCGCCATCCAAAACCTCGAGCCGGGCCTTGGCCAGAATGTAGTTTTCCTCCAGATGGCGAACTTTAACGTAAGTTTCTTCCGGATGCACGGCCAGCGCCACGTTCGAGATCAGCGTCCAGGGGGTGGTGGTCCAGGCCAGATACCAAGTGTCGTCTTCGTCCAAAGCCCTAAATTTCACGAACACGGAGGGATCCTCCACGTCCTTGTAACCCAGCGCCACCTCGTGCGATGAGAGCGGGGTTCCGCAGCTGGGGCAGTAGGGCACGATCTTGTGCGCCTTGTAGATCAGCCCGCGCTGGAAGAAATTGTCCAAAATGTGCCAGACGCTCTCTATGTAGCTGTTGTGCATGGTGATATAAGGATCGTCGAGGTCGATCCAGTAGCCCATCAGTTCCGTCATTTCCTGCCAGAGATCGAGGTAGCTCCAAACCGATTTTTTGCAGGACTGGCAAAATTTTTCCACCCCGTAGGCTTCGATCGCTTTCTTGTCTTCCAGTCCCAGTTGTTTTTCCACTTCGATCTCCACAGGCAGCCCGTGCGTGTCCCAGCCGGCTTTGCGCTTCACCTGGAAACCATTCATGGTTTTATAGCGGCAGACGAGGTCCTTCAGCGTGCGCGACAGCATGTGATGGATTCCGGGCTTGCCATTGGCGGTGGGTGGCCCCTCGTAAAACACGAATCGCGGCGAGCCCTCGCGCAGATCGATGCTCTTTTGCGCCAGAGAGTGTTCCCGCCAATACGCGCGAATCCTCTCCTCCAGATGTCTGGGGCTTTCTTTAAGGTCTATGTTTTTATACATTTAAGCTAAAATTGTGTCCTTCTGTAATCTTGTCAATTGAATAGAAACCGGAAGGGCTGGAAGCCGCGAAAGCTTCACTCAGCCGATCTTCTTGGCATGGCCCGGACGTCTCTGGCCGGGAATAAAATTCTGCTTCGCCTGGGTATGTTCTTTTTTGTGCTCGTACGCCGCGGGAAGCACGTGTTCCTCTTCTTCCTCCGTAACTGGCTTTTCCTCAAAGAGTTCACTGAAGTGTTCCTTCAACTCTTCGTGCCCCGTAACGTAGGTTTTCCATTCTTCCACGGCGGCATCCATGTCCACGCAGCGGGTGCAGAGGACCAGCAGATTTTGGTCGGTGGTCCCGATCCAGCCACGGTCGTAGCAATTATCGCAGCTTTTTTTGCGGCGATGCTTGCCAGCGATCGTCTGGGCCGCTTCCAGATGCTTGTCATCAAGCTTGAACATTATGTCTCCTTTTTCCCGCTCCGTAATCGCTGGTAGGGCGAAACCAGCCGCGGGAGGCTATTTTTCACCAATCAGGCCATCTTTTTAACCGGCGCATTTCTGAAAAGGATTTTTTTTCAGCCGGTCAGCAGGCTCCTATTTCTTCTTGCGGGATTTGCCGCCGGCCGGTTTGATCGGGTCTGAGGTGATTTCTTCGATCGGCTGGACCTTGGCAGGCTCCGGTTCCTTGAACTGCAAGGGTTCGTTGATCGCCGATCTTTTCAGTTCCACCCGCACAACCGGCTCCAGGCGGTGGGTTACGACAAAGAGATTCTTGTTGCGGGAAAGTTCCAGCTTTTCCTCCGGCGTCATCGCCTCGATCTCTTTCAGGTTCACGATCCTTTCGATCGCTCCGGTGGCCATGTCCACGATCTGGACGAAGGTTTGTTTTTCGGCCATGAAGTATACCTCCATTGTGTATTTATCAGGAAATCTTTTGCAGATATCAAGCACAAAATCCAGATACTCATTGCGGTGCGTTTGGTTCCAGATGCGGAACGCGCGGCATTTCCCCACCCGGCGGCAAACAGCGCAGAGGGGCGGCGTCACCTGACGGTGGCGCTTGATCTCGCAGGCATGGAGTCTGGATTTTTTCATGGCTGGCCTTTTCTCATAAAAGCCTCACGCTGTCAAGAAATATAAGCGGCGACGAGTCTCTGCCTTTGTGTCTGATGTTTTTTTTACATACCCTGATCCTCGCGCTTGGTACATTTCAGCTCCGCCCATCCTTGTTATTTACTGATCTTGCTGCCAGTCAAGGAGCTAACGTGGAAACTCCGGGACCCCATTATCGAGCTGAAAACCGGGATCGGCTCTCCGCTAATTCATGTCTGATGTACACTGGGGTGAAAAACATAATTCAGCCGCGGCCTCTACCATCCCCACCAATAAAGGGCTCTCGACTCCATTGATCTTGAAATGATTCAGGCACCGTCTGTCAATGATAATCGGTGAACAATAGCTGACGTTTTA
>CAZVXH010000009.1:0-30918 GCA_964631015.1 uncultured Candidatus Cloacimonadota bacterium
ATAATAATATATTAGTATATATGTATATATAAAGATGTATTAGCATCATTATGCACGTATGTTGCATTAAGCATTGTGGGGCCCCTCGCCACCAGGGGGTGGGGGTGCCGTTATTTTGAGAATCTGACCCCCAAACCAAGTACTGATGCGGGTTGGGAAGTTACAGGCCTCTGAGAATTTGAGATAATTTGAGATAATTTGAAGGCAGCTGAAACCTCTCGAACGAGCCGCCAGTGAGCCTCGCGGAGACGAAAGTCCCATTGCTGCTCAAGACAGTCATTCCGGACGAAGGAGCTTGAGGGCCGGAGACAAATGAACGCTGGAGTCCAAGACAGCCAGGCAACGGCGGACAAAGTACTGCCCGGCAGCCGTCCTGAACTCCAGCCAGGTAATGTTTAGAGGTAATTCAGGATCTGGTTGGCGCGGGCGATGAAATCTTTTAGTTCGTCACCGCTGAAGGCGCGCTGTTCCAGCAAAGAGAGGTCATGAAGGTAGGAGCAGAGGGTTTTCACCTCATCCTTGTGGCCGGAGGCATCGAGTTCCAGGATCTTTTGGATGACGGGGTTTTCCCTGTTCACCACGAGGGTGTGGTCTTTGAGCAGTCCGGAATCGGCCTGGCGGTTAACGAGGTCCATATCGTGCCAGCGGCGCATGAATTCGTTGAAGACGATCATGGAGGGGATGGCTGGGGATTTGAGACTCTTCACATCCACTTTGAGCGGGGTGTAAACGTGGTTAAAGAGGTCTTTGACGGCTGCTTCGCCCAGCTCTTCGCGCACAGCGAAGGGAATGTCGTATGGCCGGATGGTGGTGCGGTCGCCGTCCTGGACCAGCCAGGGATTGAGGACGGTGGCGGCCTGGGGATGCTGCTTCAGAAATTCAGCGTAGCTTTCCTTGCTGAAGGAGGCCTCCACGTTCTGGTCCAGCGCACGGTAAAAGATCTCCTGAAGCTTGTCGGAACCGGCACGGCCGTCCCTATCCACCAGTTCTTTCCTGTCGGAATCCACCAGGAGGTCATTGACTTCGCTGTCCACGCGGATGAATTCCACCTTGTCCAGCTTGCTTTCCAGCTGTTGGTAAAGATGGGTGTCCAGCGGCGAGGTCTGAAAGATCACCTCGATGCCCTGTTCCTTCATCAGGCTCAGGTAGCTGATCTGGGTGTCCTCACCGGAGGCGTACCAAACGCGGGTTTTATCGCCCTCGCCCTTGTTGCGGGCTTTGTACTCCTCAAGGGTCACATAGTCGCCGGAGGCGGATTTGAAGATCAGGTGGTCCTGCATGGCCGCGAAGAAATCCTCGTCGCGGATGAGGCCATATTTGATGAAGGTGTCGATGTCCTCCCAGTATTCCTCATACTTGGCGCGGTCCTCGGCAAAGGTTTCGCCAAAGCGGTCGGCCACCTTTTTAACGATGTATTTGCTGATCTGGCGCACCTGGGCATCGTTCTGCAGAAAGCTGCGGGAAACATTCAGCGGGATGTCCGGGATGTCGATCCCGCCTTTAAGGAGAAGCAGGAATTCGGGGATGAGGTCCTCGAGGTTGTCGGCCACGAACACATTGTTGCAATAGAGTTTCACCTCTCCCTTGAATAACTCGGGTTCCTTGCGGAGCTTGGGGAAATAGAGGATACCGCGGAGATTGACGGGGAAATCGGCGTTGAGGTGCACCCAGAAGACGGGATCGCGGTGATCGTGGAAAACCTGGTGGTAAAACTCCTTGTATTCATCAGGCGTAACGTCTTTGGGCTTGCGGTTCCAAAGGGCTTCCTTCTGGTTGATCTGCTCATCTTTGAACAGGATGGGCCAGGGCATGAAATTGCAGTATTTCTCCAGGATCTCGCGGATCTTGCCTTCCGTGGCGTAGTTTTTGGAATCCTCGTTGAGATGAATGGTGACAGTGGTGCCGGGTTCTTTGCGTTTGCCGGCCTTCATCTCAAACTCGGTGCTGCCATCGCATTCCCAAAAGGCGGGCTGACTGTCCGGCATCCAGGAAAGGGAATCGATGGTCACCTTGTCCGCCACCATGAAGCTGGAATAGAAGCCCAGGCCGAAGTGGCCGATGATGTTGCTCTGCACGTCCTTGAACTTGTTCACGAAATCTTCGGCGCCGGAAAAGGCGATCTGGTTGATGTATTTGCGGATCTCGGCGGCAGTCATGCCGATGCCGGTGTCCGAAACCTCGATAGTGTTCTTTTTGGGGTCAAGCTTCACGCTGATCTTCATATCCTTTTCCGAGAAGTCCGGATCGGCGTATTTGCGCTTGTTGATGGCGTCCACGGCGTTGGAGATCAGTTCCCGCAGAAAGATGTCGTGCTGGGAATAGAGCCATTTCTTGATAATGGGAAAGATGTTCTCAGTGTGGATGCTGAGGCTGCCTTTCTCGGCTTTCCTGGCCGTTTTGGCCGTGGGTTTGGCCTCTTTGTTCTCATCCTGTGTTTCTTCTTGCAGATGGTCTTTGTTGTCGTCTGGCATGAAACTCTCCTTGAGTATGTTGTTGCTATTTTTAGGATAAAATACGCGAACCGGGGAAATTGTCAAGAGAAATTGGCAGTTATTGGCATAGAGTGCTAATTTCTGGTGTTGGCATTTGGTCCACGTGGACTTCGACCACCCACTAATACACCCTACACGCACGAAAACCCTGTTGATACGTCAATCAGTTCCTCTATTACACCCCAGTCATCTTTCCGCGTTTACTCCCATGCTCCGCGTCTCCCTGCCTCGCTATCTCCGGGTTGAAGATGATCACCAAAGGCATCGCACTTGCGCGGACCGCTGGCAGAGTTATTATGTCTAAACATCAAATTGACAGGAGTAAGACATGTTAATAGAGCTGAACAGTTCCAACTTTGATACCGTTGTGAAAGAGGGGATTGTGGTGGTGGATTTTTGGGCCCCCTGGTGCGGACCCTGCCGCTTGATCGGTCCCACGATCGAAGAATTGGCCCAGGAACAACCTGAGGTCACCTTCGGCAAACTGAATGTGGACGAAAATCCGCAGCTGGCCTCCCGCCACGGGGTGATGAGCATTCCCACCCTGCTGTTTTTCAAGAACGGCGAGCTGAAGGACAATTCGATCGGAGCGGTGCCCAAAGCGGTGATCGAGAAAAAGCTGGAGCTGCTGCGCGGCTGAACGTTCCAGAGCGAGTTTGAAACGCAACGCTTTCGTGAACCGGACGGAGTATCTGCTCTTCCGGTTCGCTTTGTTTAAACTCAGGCTTCTCCCCTACCCCTGGGGACGCTGGCTGCTCACGCGGCTGTTCCTCTGGATCGGATACGGCTTGGGGATCAGGCGCAGGGTGGCGGACCTCAATATACGCAACGTTTATCCGGACCTTGAGCCCCTCCAGCGCAAAAAACTGCTGAAGAGGGTCTATCTGAATCTGGGAGTCACGGCCGCGGAACTCTATTTGCTGCCGGAGCCAAAACTCATTGCCGCCACCAGCCTCAGGGGCAAAAACCACGCCGACGAAGCTCTGGCCCTTGGCCGGGGCGCCATCCTGGCCACGGCGCATCTGGGCAATTGGGAGGCGGCGCGAACTTTGCCCCTTTTTGGCATCCCACTGGCCGTGGTGGTGCAGAAACAGCACAATCCCTGGTTCGATGCCTACAACAGCTCTCTGCGCGAGCGCCAGGGAGTGCGGCTGATCGACCGGCAGAACGGGCTAAAGGACCTGCTGGACCAGCTGCATAAAAACATGATGGTGGCCATCCTCACAGACCAGAACGCCGGCCCCTCCGGCCTGACACTTGATTTCATGGGTTTACCCGCCTCGCACTGGAAGGGCGTGGCGAAGATCGCGCTGCGCCACAAGGTTCCAATCGTGCCGGCCTA
Organism: uncultured Candidatus Cloacimonadota bacterium; assembly: GCA_964631015.1. GTDB lineage: Bacteria > Cloacimonadota > Cloacimonadia > Cloacimonadales > Cloacimonadaceae > Syntrophosphaera. Next base: position 3,835 of record CAZVXH010000009.1, read on the forward strand.
CGCGGTGCGGACCCCCGAAGGCGGGATCAGGATTAGCTTCGAGCCCATGATCAACCATCCGGAACTGGAGGACAGCCCGGAAAACCAGAGGCTCATCCTAAAGCTGCTCAATTCCGTTACCGAAAGCTACATCAACCGCCATCCAGAGCAGTGGCTCTGGCTGCACCGGCGCTGGAAACAGACCGAACTGCTGCGGCCTCAGTACTATCAAGCGGGTAAGAACAAGGTCTGAAGCGGACCTTCAGTCAATAATGACCGTTGGGCCAGACAAGCTCAACCCCTCCTCAACCGCGGGCGGCAAGTTTCAGTTGACAAGCTCTGCCGCTGTGAAATAAGGGAAAAACCAATTTTTTCGGGAGTTCAAAGATGTTCATAGACCACCGCTACGAGGTGTTGGAGAGCCTGGGCACGGGATCCTGGGCAAACGTGTACAAGGTGCGCGACGTCCGCACGGACAACACCTACACGCTGAAGCTGTTCCAGTATCTCTCCTCCAAAGATCTGTACCAGCAGTTCCGGGCTGCCGACATGCACCACATCACCAAGATCGACCACCCCAACCTCAGCCGGGTGGTGGATTTCGGCAATGTGGGAGATCACATCTACTTCGTAAGCGAATACTTCGACGGCGCCACGCTGAACAATTTCCGCTTCAACAAAGCCAGGGTGAAAGACCTTTACGACATCATCGTGCAGATCTGCTACGCTTTGAACGCCCTACATACCCAGAACATAATGCATAAGGACCTCAAGCCTGAGAACATACTTTATAAAAAGACACTTAACGGCATAGAGGTAAAGCTGATAGATTATGGTTTTTCCCGACTGGAACTGGATCAGGAAACCCAGTACGTGTCCGGGACTTTGCCCTACATCGCGCCAGAGATCTACATGGGCAAGGAGGCGGGCTACGCCAGCGACTTCTATTCCCTGGGCGTGATTATCTACCGTCTGCTGACCGGCAGTTTTCCCTTCACTTTGGACCAGATCAACGCCATGCGCAGCAGCAACCATCAGTATTTCTCGCCGGTCTATCCGGTGGACCTGAACCCAAACATCCCGCTGCAGCTGCAAAATCTCTGCATCGAGCTGCTGGACCGCAATCCCGAAAGTCGCCCCCACGACAGCGAAGAGATCATCCAATATATCAACCGCACCACGGAACGGCAGTATAAATTTGCTGTTTCCTGGTCGTTGGTGAATTCCATGCAGTTCAACAGCTATCTGGTGCAGGAAAGGATCGTGAACGACCTGTTGGCGTACATGCCGCAGGTGGAGGCCGCGAATGGCAAGATCATTTCTCTGGTCGCCGGCGAGGGCATGGGCAAAGACAATATCCTTTCGCTGTTCCGTTATCATATCCTCCAGGGCAGGTATTTCATCTTCGACTACGCTTGCACCAGCAAAGAGCACGAGGCCTTTTTCGCCCTGATCAAGGAATACCTGCGCTCCCTATCCGAACTGGAGATCACGGGCAACAGCCTGCTGCAGGGCATCTCGGAAAAGATGCGGCGCTACCTCTTCATGTCGGAGCAGGCGGCCCAGGGTGTCACACCCAGCGAGGAAGACCTGAAGGCGGATTTCGACTTTGCCAGAACCCTGCTTACCGAGCTGGCCAAAACCAAGCCGGTGATCTTCATCGTGCGCAACATCCAGCACCTACACCGCCATTCCATCGACTTCCTCAATTTCTTTTCCAATTCCGTGGTAAGCAACCGCATCATGATCGTGATGAGCTGCACGGATTTCAACCAAGTGCGGCAGATCAAAAACACCGTGCTGATAAACATTCCGATGTTCACTCCGGAAGAATCCGCGGCTTACATCCGCAAGCTGATCAACGGCCCCGTTCCGGAGGATTTTTGCCAGCTGATCCACACGCGCTCCGCGGGCAATCCTTTGCTGATCCGCGAGATCATGATCAACCTCACCCTCAGGGGCAAGATCAGCTACGATGGGGAATACCATTTCCCGGCCGAACTGGACGACTACACCATCCCCACGCGATTGCTCCAATCGGTGATCAGCCGCGTGGAACACCTCACCCCCGCCAGCAAGAAACAGCTGCAAAAACTGGCTATCGCGCAAACACCCATCTCCCGGGAACTGATCCGCTACATCTGCAAAGTGAAGGACGAAGAACTTTACGATCTGCTCAATGAGGCCAAATATAACGAGATCTTGCAGAAACGGGGTAACCACTACCATTTCACTTTCGCCGAAGCCAAGGCCTACCTTTTCGACCGCGGCCAGCCCCGGATGTGGGATCTGGTCTCGCGGCGCGTGATCAAATATTACGCCAATCAAAACGTGACCGACCCCCAGACCTGCCGGGGGATCATCAGCAACGCGCGGATCGCCAAAGACCCCGCCAGCGAACGCCGCTATCTGCTGCAGCTGCAACTGCTGTATTGCGAAGACCACCAGCAGCAGGAGGCCTACGATGCCATGGCCGCGGTGCTGAGGATCGATCTGGGCGGACTATTGGAACTTAACCGGGAAGAATTGGTGTCCGACCTCCGGATATTCCACCGCACGATCGAATTCACCGGCTGCACCACGGAGGCGGAGTTTCTCTTCACCCACCAGGCCGCCATCCCCGATTGTTTTGAAAAATTCTCCGTTCTGGGCACGCTGGTGCTCTTTCTGGGCGACCGCAAAAGCGCCCTCAAAAACTTTGAGAAGGCCGAAAAGCTTGCCTCCGACTCCTGCCAGAAATCCATGGCCAGGCTCTATCAGGCGCAGATCTACGCGCGCACGGATCCCGCCCGGGTGAAGAAATGCCTGGACGGCATCGTCCTGGACGAAATCTCCCAGGCTTTCAGGATCAAGGCTGCCACCCTGATGGCTTCCTACGACAGCCGCGAGAGAGATTTTGACAAGGCGGCCCAGGGCTTGGAGAATTTCCTGGCCGAACTGGTGCCCAGCCAGGATCCGGACGCCATGATCGAGCTGGCTTCGCTGCACAACACCCTCGGTGAGATCTACAGCACCCAGAAGAACGTCACCGAAGCCGACGGGCATTTCAACACCGCCCTCAACATCTGGAACTCTTACAACATCCGCCGCCATCTGGCCTGGATCCACAACAACCTCGCCGACCTAAACCTGAAGCAGGGTTTCACCATTTTGGGGTTGAGCCACGCGCAGCTGGCGCTGAAGTTTGCCAAGAACCGCGGCAATCTGCTGGCGGAAGGCCGGGCCCTGCTAAACATGGGCGAGGCGATGATCAAAATGGGCCGCTTCGAAGAGGCGGAAGCCACGCTGCTGGAGGCCAGGGAACTGATCAAGAGCATCGGCGCGGACAAGTATCTGGTGTCCATCGAACGCAACCTGGCCCTCGCCAAAAGCAAGATCAGCGATTTCGGGCACTATTTCAAATTCATCAGCGAGCACGAACCCAAACTGATGGAAGGGATCGTACCTGAGATCAATCCGTTGGTGAAGACCTATTTCTACTACCTCAGCGAAATGGCCAACCCCAAAAAGCTGCGCCATCTGATCCGCAAAAACGCCCACATCGACTACGTCCAGATCCAGGAACAGGAGTTTTACCACAACGTCCTCAGCCTGCTGGCCACGCTGGAGAATGATCACGCCACCGCCCTCAACGAGCTTAAACTTGCCTTGCAATTTGCCGGGGAGATCAACAACCACTACGCGATGGCGGTGTTCAACGTGCTGCAGTCCTATTGCCACTACGGGCTTGGCGACATGGGCCGGGCGGCGGACCTGATCGCCAAAGCCAGGCCGGCCATCGTGGAAAACCAGTACCGCTACTGGGAATACAGCCTCGATCTGCTGGAACTGAAGCTGCAGCTGGCCGATCCCGCCATCCCGCTGCGAGAGGTACTGCGCGGGCTAAACCGGCAGTTGGAGCTATGCCGCCACCTGAAGTACTATCAACTGGTGGAGGAGCTGATGCGGCTGAAGATCCAGTTGCTGGCCGAACTCGGCTCCAACCTCTCGGCCGAGGAGGAATTCGACGCCTACCGGAAATATCTGGAAGCCATCACCAAAGACATTAGCGCGGATGACCGGGCCAACTTTCTGGAAGTAAAACAATACAGCCTTCAGGACCCTGCCAAATTCAAGGTTGTGCCGATCGCCTCGCGTAAAAGAGATGCCCGCAGCCGCTGGAACGACATGCTTTTCGACATCTCAAACGTAAACAGCGTGCAGCGGGTGAAATTCCTGATGGAGAAAGGCATCGCCCAGATCATCGCCCCCTGGCAGTTCATGCTGCTGGTCTGGTCTGATAAACTGGGCAGCTACTACAACTTTCACAGTTTTAACGCGGACGCGGAGGCCATCCTGCCCCCCGCTTTCCTACCCCACATCGAAAAAGCCGTCCAGACCGACACTCTGGCCACCTTCAAACACGAGGGCAGAAACATCGCCATCCTGCCTTTGCTTTCCGGCAGTAAAAAGATAGGCTACCTGATGCTGAGCGACGCCGGCGAACTGGAATTCACTCCCGGCGAACTGGCTTCCCTGAAAAGCATCAAATCCCACCTCACCGCGATGCTGATCCGCACCTGGGACTACCAGGAGATCAATCTGCGCATGGACAAGATGAACCGCCTCATCGAGGTCTCGCACGAACTGATGGGAATCCTGGAGCTGAGCGAGCTGGAACTGGCCATTGTTGCCGCCGCCATCGACATCACCAACTCCACCCGGGGCTTCCTGATCAAGAAAGATGCCGACGGCAACAACCTCTTTCAGGTGCAGCTGGACCAAAACGGCCAGATCATCAGCACGGCTTTCGGAGTGAGCAAAACCGCCCTCAACCTTTGCCAGAGCGGCCAAAAAACCATATCCACCTACAACGCCAGGCTCGACAAACGCTTCGAAAACTCCGTGACCGTGCACGAGTACGCCATCCAGTCCATTTTCTGCAGCCCCATCAAGCTTGACGGCAACTATACAGGCTACCTCTATCTGGACAACCTGGGTGACAGCACCCGCGACACATATCTGAACGAAGATATCGTGGTGCTGCTGATGAACCTCTTTGTGAATGCCATCAAAAACGTGCTCCAGTACTCCAGTCTGGTACGCAAAAGCGCCGAACTAAACAACCTGGAGCAGCTCAAGGACGAGTTCATCGGCATCGTTACCCACGAACTGAACACCCCATTGTTCCTGATGCAGGGAGCCGTCACCAGGCTCAAGCGCAGCGCCGGCCTCGAGGAGAAACAGCGCCAGCAGCTCTTCGGGGAGCTTGAGGACGCTGTGAACAAGCTCATTTTGACCGCTTCGGACATTCAGACCATGAATCACTACAATCTGGTGAAAAAGCTGGACAGATCGCCGCTGCAGGTTTCTGAGATCCTGGAATTGGTCCACCAGCAGGTGGAAATCCTATCCCGCGAACGCAGAATGCATATCAGGCTGGAGATCGAGCCTGGCCTGCCCTCGCTCCAATCGAACTGGACCGACCTTCACCGCATGGTTTACAACATCGTGCTGAACGCCGTCCGCTTCACCCGGGAAGCGGGACTGATCACCATCGGGGCCCGCCGTTCCGCCTTTGTTCAGGAAAAGATCGACAACAAGGAAAGCCTGGTGATCTTTGTAACCGACAACGGCATGGGCATGCCCAAGCATCTCATCAATGAGGTTTTCCGCAAGTTCTACGAGCTGAACGCCATCTACTCCCACAAAAGCGGAATCGTTGAATACCGCAGCAGCGGCCTGGGTTTGGGACTCTCCATCGCCAAGCGCATCGCCGAACTACACGGAGGCCAGATCGTGATCAAGAGCAAGGAAAACGATGGTACCTCCGTGTTCATCATCCTACCCTACAAATAAACGGGACACACACAAATTATGCGCCATTTTAAATTCTCCAGCCACCCTTCGGCAGCACCTATCCTGCCGCGTTTGGGCCTCGCCCTGCTCTGCTTCATGCTGCTGGGTTCAGCCCTTTTTGCCCAGTCGGTGCGCGAAGACGACGATTTTGCCTACATCGTTGAACTCTATTACAGCGGCGACTCCTACCTGGACGAGGTGGCCGCCGAACTGGCCACTTTTGAAAACCGTTATCCGGATTCCTCCTACGGACAGTACATCAGCTATCTGCGGGGCAACATAGCCCTCAAGCGGGGCGAATTCGCCCTCAGCGCCCAGATCTACGCGGAATTGCTGCGGCAGGAACTGCATCCGGACATTTTGGCCGACATCCAGCTCAACCACGCCATCGCGAACTACTATCTGGGCGATCACCCCCTCAGTCTGAAGCTGCTGGACGATCTGGAACGGACGGCGGCGCATCCCTGGTATCAGTATCAGGTGAACTTGTGGCGCGGCCGCACCAAAGCCCTGCAGGAACTGTGGTTTTCCGCGGCGGAGGAGTATCAGAAAGCCCTGGCTTATGATCCCTCCGAAGTCCAATTCGACTACTTCCAGGTGTTGCTGGCCCTGGAGCGCGAAGAACAGGCTAAAGCCATGCTGGACACCCTGGCAGTTGGCTCGCCTGATCACACGCGGTTTCACGGCGCCTGGCTGGATCAACTGCTCTCGGAAGGGCGCTACGAGGAATTCGAAGATCACGCCGCCACCTTGGACAGTATTCAGGCCGCCGCGCCGACGCTCGCGTTGCTGAGGACGCGCAAAGCCCTGGAACGGGGAGAGTCTCCGGACGACAAAACCTGGCTGGAACTGCAAACAGAACCTTCGGACCTGGCCACCTATTACCGCGCGCTGCTGCTGCAGAGGCACAATTACTGGCCCCAGGCCGATTCCCTGTTCAAATCCCTGCTTCATTCTTCAGAAGGGGATCTGGCCGTGCTGGCCTATCTGGAACGTCTAAAGAGCCTGAGGATGACTGATCCCGCCTCCGCTACCTCACAGCTGGAAAAATTCTTGCAGGATCCCCGCTACCAGCGCGGTGAAACATACCATTGGCTGGGAGAATTCAAAATGGCCGATGGAGACTATCTGGGAGCGCTCCAGAACTTCATCGAAGCCACCAATTACCGTTTGGATAGCCCCACAGCGGAGCGCGTCCAGATCCTGGCTGCCCGCTGCTACTATGAAATTGGTCAGCCAGAACTTTGCGCCGCTGCCTGCAACCGTTATCTGAACAAATATCCGGCTGGACGCTACCGCGACCTGGCGCTCTATTTGAGCGCCAAAAGCGCGCCTTTGCCGGAAGAGGCACGGCTGGCCCGGCTCAACTACGAGAAACTGTTGCGCGAACATCCCGATTCTGCCTGGGCAAATTCAGCCCGCTTCGAGCTGGCCGAGCTGCATTTCATGGCTTCCGAATATCCCGCCGCCGAGCAGCTCTACCAAAGCCTCGCCGCCACCGGAATGGATTTTCCCGGCCTATACCTGCGCCTCGCCCAGACCTATTATTATCAGGACAAATACTCCGAAGCCAGACAGCTTCTCGATTCCTCCCTGGATCCCGCCACGGATTTTGAAGCCGCCCTGCTGAAGGCGAGCATCAGTTTCAGCCAAAAGGAATTCGCTGCCGCCCTGGCCACCTTCACCCGGGCCGACAGCCTGGCCGTCACGTCGGCTCAGAAAACCGAAGCCCTCTCCTACCGCGCCTACACCCTTTTCTATCTGAAACGCTACTCCGAAGCCTCGGAACTCTTTCTGGACCTCAGCCGTGACAGCCTCAACGCCGACATCTATCTCTACCAGGCTGCCAAAGCCGCCGCCGCCGGTAGAAACTGGGTCCGCGCGCTCGAGCTTTACGACCGCTGGCTGGACGAATTTCCCGAATCCGGCTATTATCTGAATGTTCTGGCCGACATCGCCAACACCAATTTCAACCTCGGCCGCTACTCCGAATCCCTGAGTGACTGGCTGAACATCCTCCGCCGTTTCACTGCCAACACCTTTGTGGAAGATGAGGACAGGCCCCTGCTGGCGGAGGTCTTCACCGGCATCGAAACCAGCTCCCGCAAGCTGCAAGGGGGAGAGCACATCGATGAGATAGCCGGCCTGATCGACAGTTTCAAAAGCGACTACATCAAGTTCGAGCTCGAATACATCCTCGTGAAGCTCTATGCCAGCGCCGAACTCTGGGAAGAGCTGCTGCGCGAGGCTTCGCAATTCCGCGCCAGCCTCGATCTGCCCCGCCAGCGGCAAAACGAGTTTGACCAGCTGCTGCTCCGCTCGCTGATCCAGCTAAACCGGCTGGAGGAAGCGGACAGCCTCGCCACCCGCATCCAGCAAAGCGATCCCAGCCGGGAGATTCTGGTCCAATGGGCTGAACTGGCAGAACTGAACGGACAGCCGGAACTCGCTTTGGAACGCTACCAGCGCGCTTATGACATGAGCCGGGACGCCGATGTCTGGCTGCGCATGGTGGAACTCTCCGCGCAAAGCGGCTGGCCGGAATTCGACGCCATCTGGGATTCTGGCCGCGAATTTCAGGCTGACCATCCCCAAACCCAGCTGCGGCGCATTGGATATTTCTTCCACACCGGCCAGCTCGCGGAAGCCAGGGTGCTGGCGGATTCTCTGCTGGACGGCCAAACCAACCCCTGGATCAGGGCCGGCGCCGAGACCTGGCTGGGCAGGATCAGTTTCAGCGAAGGAGACTTTCAGGCCGCCCGCCGCGCTTTCCAGAAGATCCGGCTGCTCTACCCCGATTTCCCTGATATCCACGCCGAAGCTTGTTATTACTACATACTGAGCCTGGCCAGTATGGGCGAGTTTCAGGAAGCACGGCTGACGCTGGCTGAATTTCGGCATCTGCTCAGCGAGAGGCAGATCTCGGACATCGAGCTCCTGCTGGAAAACCGGAGATAGGCGCGTTCCTGATGTTTGGATACCGCTTCCCCGTTCTCGCCTTACTGCTGCTGCTTTGCGCGGCCCTGATCGCCCAAACGCAAGTGCTGCCCTCCGTGGAGATTGGCTCGGATACCGCGGTGAAGGCACCGCTGATCAAAAAGCCGGTCTCTAATCCTGGTGATGTTCCCGCAGACAGCATTCCGCCGCGGGTTCCGCCTGTTTTCGCGCTGAAGCACAAACTCCCCTCTTTGCCTCAGGGGACCATCCGGCCGCTCCGGCTTGATCTTGGCACCGGCACCGACTTTGAGACCAAGCTTTCGGCTTCCTTTTATCCCTCCTCGCGTAAAGTGCCGCTGCTGAGAGTGGACGCGGATCTCTGGGTTCCGCGAAGCAGTTTTTCCCGCGCCACGGTCAATGCCAGCGCGCAGACCAATTTTACCCGGGATCTGCGCTTCAACCATCTGCTTTCCTGGCAGCGGGCCACAGCGGCAGATTTCAGCTCCGGCGCCCTATCTTACGGCCTTGCCAACCATCATACCGAAGCCGGGCTTTCCGGCTTCAGTTTCTCGGACCTGTACACTGATCTAACCTTGGAAGGCGGAGACCAAAACCTCGCCGGGACCGCCACTTCAGATTTCGCGCTTGGCTTCAGGCATTCCCATCGCCTGGACTGGCAGGGCCATCAGTTCACCAACCGGCTGGTGCTGCAGGATACCGCCTTTGGCCTCTCAGCCCAATATCGCGCACCATGGCTGGCACGCCACCTGCCGGAACTCGAGCTGGGACTGATGACAGATTTCATCCACATTCTGCCCGCCGTCGATTTTCACAAAAGATTTCTCCTTGGTCCGGGCAGGTACCTGGAAATCAGCAACCGCACTGAGTTTCAGAGCAGGACCCTCCAGCAGCTGAGAGAACAGTATCCTTGGACGGTTTTGCCCGACCGGGAGCGGGTGGTGATGACCCCTCTGAACTTTTCCCTGAGCGGCTGGCAGGCTTTCAACGCTGAGGACGCCCTGATTCAGCTCCTGGGCATCCATCAGGGCCTCCGTTTCAGCTACAACCAGCCCCAGCTTTACGTCCGGGATGTGTTGGGGCAGACCTATTTGCGGCCAACAGACATCTTTTCCTACCGTCTGGGAGCCGATTCGCGCCTGCTTTGGTGGGACTGGAAGATCGCCCAGGAGGTGGAACTGAATCTGGAGTACCTGCAGGACGACAACTGGCGGCGCCGGCCCTTCTCCCCCATCCTCAGTTCCAGCACCGAAGCAGCCTACAGCTTCGGCGAGCTCGATCTTTCGGTCATCCTCCAACAACTGTACTGGCGCCTCGATGAATTCGACCAGCCGCTGCCCGCCGTCTTCGACCTCGGCTTGGGGCTGCAGTATCCCGTGCGTCCCGAGCTGCGGCTCAAGGCCAGCCTGAACAACATCTTCAACTCTTACTACCAGGATTTCGGGAACATCCCGGAACGAGGCCGCACCTTCCGGATCTCCTTCAGCTATCTTCCTCTGCGCTAATGGTTTGGACCGGCCAATCCCTCCCCCGCGTAACTGCCGACAGCAATGTTTTTTTTGCCTGCTCCGCCCCAAGCCCCTTCCCATCCCCATCCCATATGCCTCCCGGTGACCTCCCTTGTAAAATGCGGGAAGTCAACGGGAGGCGAACAAGAGGCCAATCGGAAAGGGCTTGGGGCAAAGCGTGTTTTATCCTTGACCGATTTTGAACGGAATAAATAATGCCGATGCAGCAAGATTGCATCTGGAGGAACAAATTGCGTAAACTGGACCTGCAAAAGGAAAGGGGCCGGATCATCGGCTTCATCCGCGCGTACATGCAAGGCGCGGGCTTTACCAAGGTTGTACTCGGCCTCTCCGGCGGAGTCGATTCCGCCGTCTGCGCCACCCTGGCCGTGGAAGCCTTGGGCAAGGCCAATGTGATCGCGTCGATGCTGCCCTACAAAAACAGCCATCCGGATTCCCTGGCCGACGCCAGCCACTTGGCGGACATTTTGGGGATCGAGCAACACGTGATCGAGATCACACCGATGGCCGACGCCTATTTTGAAACCTACGCGGTTGACGCCACCCCACTCCGCCGGGGAAACTGGCTGGCCCGCACCCGGATGTGCGTGCTGTTCGACCTCAGCGTCAGCCACCGCGCCCTCGTTTTGGGAACCAGCAACCGCACGGAACTGATGGTGGGCTATTTCACCCAATTCGGCGATTCCGCCTGCGCTATCGAGCCGATCGGGCACCTCTACAAAACAGAGGTCTGGGAACTGGCCCGATTGATCGGCATTCCCGACAAGATCGTCACCAAAACCCCCACCGCTGATCTCTGGGCCGGGCAGTCTGACGAAGCGGACCTTGGCCTCACTTATCCCGTTCTGGACGAGATCGTCTACGCGCTTACAGAGCTGGATGTGAACGCGCGGGCCTCCGAAAATCTGGAATATCCCGCGGAGCTATATCAGAAAGTGGACCGCATGATCGTGGCCTCGGCCTTCAAACGCAAGCTGCCACCCATATTGGAGAACTGAAGATGCTGCTGAACCGTGAGCGCTGTTTCAAATGCAAGGCCGAGCGGAGTGTGCGCCTATGCCCGCGCCATAAAGGAAAACTCATCGGCTGGAAATGCTGTCTGGAACTTAGGATCGATCTGCTCTGTCCCGTCGAATGCCCTTACAGCGCTGTGAAAGATGAAAACAGCCCCTTTCCCGCTTTCCGCGCCGATTCCAACTCCGAATTCACCCGCACCGCCAAACGCCACATCGACCTCTGGGCCTATCAGAAGATCGAGGCCCTGGACAACCTGAGTCCGGCCGACTACGCCGCCAAAGACAAAGCCAAAATGCTGGCCTGGCTGGGCAAATTCCAATTTCCGGCCAATTTCCCCATGACCTATCTGCTGCAAAAACTGCAGCTGCCCCACGAGAATTTCGCGGAACCAGAAACGCCTGAGACGGTGACTTTCGCGTTCTTCGACGCTGTGATCGCCCGGGAATGGGAGCAACTGCGTGCTCTCACAATCAACGACTGGGATGATGCCGATCTGGCCCAACACTACACCAAACTATTAGCTGCTGTGCCCGAGCTGAAGAAGGTGGACCGCTACGAGATCCTACACGCCGGAGCGGCCGATGACGGCGTGAGCGCGATGGTGGTGCTGGACCTGGGCGGAAGGTCGATCTGGGCGGTGTTGCTCACCTCAGCCGAAGGACGCTGGAAGATCCGCCAAAACCTCAACGGCGGACCGCATCTCTATTACGGGCAAAACAAGCTTTTCCGCCAGTTGGCCGAACATCTGGCCCAGGGAGAAGCCGACTCCGCCTGGGACCTGATCAAACACAACCTGCCCCTCTATCCCGACTGCGCGGACCTCTATTACTACCGCGCGCTATACTGGCAACTGGCCAGGCAGTTCGACAAGGCCAAGGAGGACCTGCGGAATTCCCTGGCTTTGGACAATCATTACTTCGCGGCCGGCTTTGCCCTCTCCGCGCTGTATCTGAACGACGCGGAGCTTGTCCCCGCCAAGGAACTGCTTGCCTGGCTGGCCGCCGAGCGACCGGACGACCTCAATGTGCGCAACAATCTGGCTGCCTGCGAAGCCGGCCTCGGCAACGTTGCCGCCGCCCAGGCGATCTGGCGTGAACTGCTGAAATCCGCTCCCGGCTATGAACCCGCGATCAAAAACCTTGAGCGTTACCCTGGCTGAACAAAACAAGTTCATGCGCCGGGCTCTCCAGGCGGCCGAAAAAGCCCGCGGAACCTGCTCGCCCAATCCCTTTGTGGGAGCGGTGATCGTTAAGAACGGCAGGGTGGTCGGAACTGGCTGGACTCAGCACTACGGCGGCGACCATGCCGAGGTGCAGGCTCTGGCCAAAGCGGGAAAACAGGCCCGGGACGCGGACATGTATGTAACCCTGGAACCCTGCGCCCACCAGGGCAAAACCCCGCCCTGCACCCAGGCCATCATCGCGGCCGGGATCAGCCGTGTGTTTCTGGGCATCCTGGACCCCAATCCCCTGGTGCACGGCAAAGGTGTGCTGCATCTGCAGGAGGCCGGCATCGAGGTGGTTCCGGGCGTGTTGGCCGCGGAAGTGGCCCGGCAGTTGGAATACCATCTCTGCCACGTACGCAATCGCCGTCCCTTCGTGATCTGGAAGGCCGCGCTCTCCCTGGACGGCAAATACGCCGCGCAGAACGGATCATCGCGCTGGATCAGCGGCGAGACATCCCGAGAAAGCACTCACCGCCTGCGTTTGGAAGCCGATGTAGTGCTCACCGGCATCGGAACCGTTTTGGCTGACGACCCGCTGCTTAACGTCCGGCTTGAAAACGCCTGCAAACAGCCTTTGCGCGCCATTTTAGATCCCCTGCTGAAACTGCCTCCGGATTCCCGCATCGCCCGCGGCATGAACGAATTTCCCACCGCCATTTTCTGCGCCCGGGGCAAGGAAAAAACCATGCGGGCGAGGATCCTGACCGCGCTGGGAGCGAAGATCCATCCGGTGACGGCGATGGGCGAGATCCTGAACCTGAAAGAGGTGCTGGGCATCCTCCATCAGATGGGACATTGCCTGGTGCTGCTGGAATGCGGCAGCAAACTCGCCTCGGCCTTTTTCGCGGCGCGTCTGGTGGATAAATGCCACATCTTTTACGGACCCAAGCTCCTGGGGGGCAACAAAGCCATGCTGGCGGAACTCGACCTACCCGACATTTCCGCCGCCCTGGCCCTCCGGAATATGACCTGCCAGTCCAGCGGCGAGGACCTGCTGGTGACGGGCTATCCGGTTTATGAGTAGCTTTGTCCCGGTTCCGGATTATCCTGTAAACGAGGCCGCCACCGTGGCCGCAACCGATATCATAAGCCTATTCAAGGAGGAATAGATGAAAATAGTACATTTTGACCAAGTCGCGCTCGAACCCGTTCACGCGGAAGGGGCCGAAGGCACCATGATCCGCTGGCTGATCGCGCAGAAAGACGGCGCTCCGAACTTCGCCCTGCGGATGTTCGAGGTCGAGCCGCAAGGCCACACTCCTTTCCACACACACGATTGGGAGCATGAGGTGTTTGTGCTCTCCGGCACCGGGGTGCTGCAAACCGAAAGAGGCGATCTGCCCTTCGCCGCCAACGACGCCATCTATGTGGATCCCGGTATGAGCCATGCTTTCAAGAACACCGGCACGGAGCTGATGAAATTCCTCTGCATCATCCCCCACGAACAGCCGGTGCAGAAAAAGACCCTCAATCCTTTCGCGGACGAATCCGCCAACAACTGTTAGGACATTCCGATGCCAAACGCGAAAAACCTCAAATTCCTCAAAGACCTTGTTTCCGCGCCCAGCCCCTCCGGCTTTGAAGCACCAGCCCAGGCCGTGGTTCGCGATTACCTGAAACCCGTGGCCGACAAGATCACACTTGACCGTAACGGCAACCTGATCGCTCTCAAAAAAGGAAGCGGCAAGTTGAAAGTGATGGTGGTGGGCCACGCCGACGAGATCGGCCTGATCGTGAACCACATCGACGAACAGGGCTACCTTTACGTGAAATCCCTCGGCGGTTTCGACGTCAACCTGCTCCCCGGCCTGCGCCTGGACATCTATCATCAGGGCAAGGTGGTGCGCGGGATCATCGGCAAAAAGCCCATCCATATGATGCGCGGCGGCGACGACAACCCCAAACTAAAAATGGAGGACCTCTGGATCGACATCGGCGCCAGCAACAAGGAAGAGGCCCTGAAGAAAGTCGCCATCGGCGACGTGATGACCTATCACAGCGTGTTTGAGCAGCTTTCAGACGACCTGATAGTCTCCAAGGCCACCGACAACAAGGTGGGGGTCTATGTGGCCGCGGCGGTGATGCAGGAACTGGCCAAGAAAGCCCTCAAAGCCTCTTACTACGCCGTTGCCAGCGTCGGCGAAGAAACCACTATGCGGGGCGCTCGCACCAGCGCCTGGCAGGTCGAGCCGGATATCGCCCTGGCCGTTGACGTAACCTTCACTTCAGACATCCCCGGCGCCGACAAGCGCGTGTTCGGGGATGTGTCGCTGGCCAAGGGTCCCACCCTCAGCATCGGCGCGGCTATGCATCCGGCTGTGCATGCCCGGCTGCTGGACCTGGCCAAAAAACACAAGATCCCGGTTCAGATCGAGATCGCCCCGGGCCGCACAGGAACTGACGCCGACGCCATCCACGACCTCAAGGGCGGCGCCGCGATGGCCGTGATCGGAATTCCCAACCGCTACATGCACTCGCCCAACGAAGTGATCTCGCTGAAGGACCTGGATGCCGCGGTGAAACTGATCACAGAGTTCGTGCTCTCTCTGGACGACAAATTCAATCTGGAACGCTGAGCGATCCAGCCTAAACCGATTAATATCCAAGCCCGCTGAATCTCTTTGGCGGGCTTTTTTCGTTGCCCGCCATCGGAGTTGACGCGGCTCCGCGGCCGTTAGTCCGCAAATATCAGTTGACGCAAAAGCCGCCCCGGTATTTTTGGAATTATCATAGCAATATAGAATTGAGAATAAACCAAGGAGATAGTGATGTCCAAAGACAACCGTAGAGGCAAAGGTGTTAGCAAGCTTCCCCAGCACGGGCGGGGTGAATGCCCTGTCTGCCACCGCACCGGGATCAAGTTGCTCAACGAGATCAAGGTCGGCGACAAGACCGTCAAAGTTTGCAAGAACTGCAAGAACATCGCCGCTGAGCGCCTCAGCGCCTGACGCGGCCCCCATTCTGGAGATTCAGATCGCCCCTTGCCGAGCTTTTGGGGTGATCTGATTTTTTTTTGATGCGCGCGATCAAGGCCCTCGGACAGAAATTTTTAAACCAGCCGGATATAGCCAGACGGATCGTTGAACTGGCCGGGATCCAGCCGGGCGAGAAGGTTTGGGAGATCGGTCCCGGCCACGGCATCCTCACGCGGGCCTTGCTGGCCGCAGGGGCCAGGTTACGTGCCTTTGAACTGGACCGGCGCCTGGAAGAACCTCTGCGTGAGGAGTTTGGCGAATCCATCGATCTGCTGATGGGCGATGTGCTGCGGCTGGACTGGGAAGCGGAGCTCGCCCGCTCGGGACAAGCTCTGAAGCTGGTGGCCAATATCCCCTACAATATCACCTCCCCCCTGCTCTACAAGCTGGAAAAGCATCACCACGCCTTCACCGCGGCCACTCTGATGGTCCAGAAGGAAGTGGCGGAGCGCATCTGCGCGGAGCCAAACCGCAAAGCTTACGGTGTGATGACCCTGCGCCTGCGGAGGATCTTCGACGCGGAGATATTGCTGGACGTTCCCCGCGAGAATTTCACGCCCGCCCCCAAGGTCGATTCCGCGGTGCTGGCCCTCAAGCCCAGAGCCGTTCCGGCCATGATCCCCGATCTGGCCAAGTATCTCAAACTGATCGAACTGGCCTTTGCCCACCGGCGCAAGACCCTGCGCAACAACCTGGCCAGCCTGCTGGACAAAGACGGCCTCAGCCGCGTTCAGCAGCAAAGTGGCATCGATCTCACCCGCCGCGGAGAAACTCTCAGTGAAGCGGAATTTATTGCTCTCAGCGCTCTGCTTTAGTTTTTGCTTTCTGGGCGCGCAGGCCAATCTGCTGGATTTCAGCTTCTCCGGCAGCAATTCCTCCCGCAACCTGGAAAACAATCTCCGTTACCAGCTTACACCCTTCAAAGCGTCGCTGCTTCAGTTCAGCGCGCAGTCCTTCAGCGAACAGCGGCTCAATTTCTCCCAACGCAGCCGCCGCTCCCTGCTGAGCCTGGACCTGGCCTTTGACCGTGAACTGCTGCGCCACAGCGTTGAGTCCGGCTATGAGTACCTCTACGATTCCAGCGAACTGGACGAGCAGTTTCAGCCCTACCGCAACAAGACCGGATTTTTGGGTTACACGCTTGACCTGATGCCCTTGGACAGCCTGCTCTTCGAGGCCGGCGTGCAAGGCTTCATCCGCTCTGAGGAAGACCGCTACCTGCTGGGTTCCAAACTCAACAGCCAGGGCTACCTTGTGCATGGCCGGGCCTCCGCCGCCACCGAACTCCTCAACACCCGCACCGGTCTCAGCGCCGCTTACGAGCGCAAAACCATGGATTGGGAATATTACCAGACTGGCTCGCTGACCGCCTGGCTCAACCACCAGAGCCAAAATCTTCTGGTCAACAACAATTTCAGCCTCTCGCGCCGCGATGATGACATCTATGTGCTGCTTCCGGACGCCTCCGCGGGCGGCAGAGGGTTCTACAACCTCGATGACAGCCAGAGGCGCAGTTCCCTGGTTTATTCCGGCAGTCTGGAATATGAGCCCTGGGAACTCCTCCGTGTAAGTCTGCAGGAGAGTTTCAACAAGCGGATCACCGATCTGGCCGAAAACACGGTGCGCAACAACTCGGACCTGATGAACCAGGCTTCGCTCTCGCTGGAGCTGAAACCCGGATCCAACCTGGGCTGGTCTTCCACTTTCAGCCACGGTTACGGCCTCAAGACCTTCAGCCTGACCCAGACCAGACGCGCCAGCGAAAACCGTTTTCTTTCCTCAGGACTGAACTGGGAATACACAGACGGAGACACACTTTCCACCTCGTTTTCAGTGGACCTGCAGCGCAGCAGTTTCCCGGACGATCAGAACCGCTGGGACAACGATCTTCGCCAAATCCGGGTGAATCTGGCCAACGCCCATTACTGGAAGGACCGCCTCAAGCTCAGCACCCGTCTGTTCTGGAACCTCACCGACGACGTTTATATGGACGGCCTGCTCTCCGGCAACAACAAGCAGACCGCCAGTTACATCTACAATCCTTCCTGCGCCCTGCTGATCGGTGACCGGCTGCTCTTCAACCAAAACTACCTGGTCCGCGCCGATTACACCAGCTATATGTACGATCTCACCGACAAGGCCTTTTACCGCCAGTTGGAACTCGAATACAAGCTCGTGTTCGACAGCTTTCCCTTCGCCGCCCGCTCCCAGGACCAGCGCTGGCTGCTGCTCCCCTACCGCAACAACGATGGCAACGCCTTTCTGGCGGACCTAAGCTTCGGCTTCGAGCGCAACGAATATGCCGATTTTAACGGCCAGATCTACGAGATCAATTTCAAAAACACCCGCTACACCGCGGCGCTTACCCTCAAACACGACATCCAGAACCTTTACTACATCATTCAGCCCCAGTATTCCTGGGGAACCTGGACCGAATACAACCTGCTGCTGGGCCTGGCCTGGAAATTCGCCGAGGCCTCGCTGCTGGAATTTTCCCTCAACCCTGTGGGCGACAGCCTCGACAATCTGGACTGGCGCAGCTCGGTGAGCCTGGGAGCGCATTTCTGATGAATTCTGAACACACCGCCTGGATGCGGCTGGCTCTGGACGAGGCCCGCCGGGCCGTGAGCGAAAACGAGATCCCTGTGGGGGCGGTGCTGGTGAAAGACGGTGAACTCGTGGCCGCTCAGCACAACCGGACCCGCCAGCAGGCCGATCCTTTGGCCCACGCGGAAAAATTGCTCATTGACAAAATCCTCGCCTCCAAAATCAAGTACCTGCAGGATTATACCCTGTACGTGACCTTGGAGCCCTGTCTGATGTGTGCCGGAATGATGATCTGGAGCCGGCTGGGCACTTTGGTGTTCGGCGCCGCGGATCCCAAGGCCGGAGCCGTGGGCTCCATCTACAACGTGCTGGCGGACAAGAGTTTCAACCACCATCCCCGGATCGTTCGGGGCGTGCTGGAAGCTGAGTGTTCCGCTTTGCTCAGGGATTTTTTTCAAAGCCGAAGACAATGAAGCGGAGAGTTGCCGGAGCGGTTGAACGGGACGGTCTCGAAAACCGTTGTATCCTCACGGGTACCCAGGGTTCGAATCCCTGACTCTCCGCCATTTTTGCCATGAACCAGAAAGACATCCAGCTCTTGTGTGACGCGGGCCAGCCGCTGTGCGGCGGAGGCACCCTGCGCGAGGAGCTGTTGCTGTATAATGTTCCCCCCGCCTCCCTGGGCGCCCTGAGCGGGGAATTTGCCGCCCTCACCGGCAAGGATCTCGTTCCGGACAGCGACGTCAACATCCTCTCCGGCGGCCAGAAAGTACTTCTGATGTGTCTTTGCGCTCTCTTCTCCCCCGCCCGCGGGATCCTGTTCACAAACCTCTGGCATTCTCTTGACGCGGACAACCGCGCCAGGACCAAGGAGCTCATCGCCAGGCTGGGTGCAGATCGCGAGATCAGCTACGCGGAGGACGGCCATGCTGCTTCCTAAAGGCAATTACCCGGTTTGGGAAAACTTTGCCCTCACCCTGTCCGCTGATCTGGATTTGGGGCTCGGGATCCACTGTCTGAGCGGCGCCAACGGCAGCGGCAAGAGTTCACTGCTCACCCGGGTGTTGCTGCCCCGACTGCTGAAAACTCCCGCTGTTTACTGCATCTATTTCGAACAGCAGATGCACGTTCAGGTAACCGCCATCAAAGCTTACGCCAGCGTGATCAAGCCTCACCGCAGGATCAAAGGCGAAGCGGACGCCGTGGATTTCCTGCTGGAAGATCTGCTCCGGGCCTGGAAAAAGGAACCGCGGCCCTGTTACGTGGTGATGGACGAATCGCTGTTCGCGGAGCGGGTTTTGGATTTTCTGCAAACCAACCTTCCCGCTTTTTCCCTTGTCTACTCCGCCCACACAGAGCTGTTTTCGGCTGATCAGACCATCCGGTTCCAGCCACTCTCCCCCACGCGGAGCGAAGTTTATGTCCACCGCCCTTAAACTTGGCCTTGCCCTCACTTTGCTGCTCGCCATCCTGGTGCTGGCACTGGGTTTCTACATGAACGTTCTGGCGGTGCAGATGGCATGTTTCGCCGCCCTGTCGCTGCTATTGCTGGGGTTGAAAGGCGTGAAGCGCTGGACTGCCGGCTACCGGATGATGCTGCCGTTTCTGGTCTCGCTCACCTTGGTTTATCTGCTGTTCGGAATTCTGAAGGTGCGCACCCAGGAAGGCGAACCCGGAACAGTGTTGCAGTGGCTGGAGTTCGGTCTCAAGCGGATCCTGCTCTTTGCCAATTCCGTGCTGGCCTTCCAGCTCTTTTTCGCTTTGGTCAGTTTCGACGACCTGCTGCGCCTGCCGCTGAAGATCGGCACCCTCAAATACGTGATCCTGGGCAAGATCCTCTTCGCCAACGCCTTCAATTCTTACGCTGAAATCAAATTTCACCACAGCCTGATCCCTTCCGAGCAGACGGCCAAACCCGCACTGGCCCAAAGATTCCGGGTCCGCCTGGCCGCCGTGCTGGCCCTATTGCTCGCCCTCTCGCGGGAATCAAAGCTGCGGGGCGAGCAGATCGACAACCGCATTGCCTGCTGCCACAGCGGGAAAAGCAAGCAAACCGGTCAGTGGTACCTGATCCTGGGCTTTGTGGTGTTGGTGACCGTGGCCACGATGATCATCCCCATTCCTGTACCCGGCGGCGGTTTCTTCAATTTTGGCGATGTGATGATCGTTTTCATCGGCCTCTACGCCGGCCGCAAAGCAGGAGCCATCGCTGGCGGGATCGGCAGCGCCATCGCCGATCTGCTGCTCTTTCCGCTGTTCGCGCCCATCACCCTGGTCGTGAAAGGTCTGGAGGGCTATGTTTGCGGACTGGCCCACCGGCGTTCAGGCCTCTGGCAGATCGTCTTTCCCCTGGCCGGAAGCGTTTTGATCGTGCTGGGTTATTTCTGCGGAGAATGGGCGCTGCCCCAACTGGGTAAAGCCGTGGCCATCGCTGATCTGCCGGTTAACCTTGTTCAGGCCTCGGTGGGCTTCCTTGGCGGCAGGGCGCTGTTCGAAGCGGCCAAATTCCTGGATGTCTGAGCATCACCCTTTTTTCCACCCTCAAGCCCTCAATGACCAGATGAAACAGGCCGGATCGCGTTTCCCAGCCTCAGCTCACCCTGATCCTAAACTGCTGCGCCACTCACCCAGCTCTCGGTAGCCTCTCCCACTTGAGGCGGGGATCTGGCGGGGGGCTAAAACTGTGCGAATATGCGGGGGCTTTGTGCGGATCTTCAGAGAACAGACCCGTCCCCTGCTTATCCTGAACAACAAAAAAGCCACCCCGGTCTGAGGTGGCGTTGTGTTTAAAGTCAAGCGGGCTTACTTGAGTTCGACCACCAGGATCTTTTGCTTCCGGAAGGATGTGGGATCGGTTACCCGGAGCACGTATTGCTCCCCGGCTTTGCTGACGTCGTAGGAAGCCGCGACGTGGTTGGAGAGAATGGAATAGCCTTTTTTGGTGACCGGGAACGTTACTTCCTGGGTGTCCAGAAGATTAAATTCGGTGAACTTGGTAAGATCGGCGTCCTTCACGGTGGATACTTTGCCGATGCCCAGCAGGCCGCCCTTGCGTTCGATGATACCGCTGTCCAGAAGCTGTTTGCGGGTTCCCACAACGAAGAACAAGCGGTTGCTTTCCCTGCTTTGGTTGGCGAGTTCGGTTTCTTTATCCTTGATCTGGGTGTCGCGCAGATTGATCTCGGTTTGGGCTGTCTGGCGCTCGGTATCCAAAGTCTGTGAAAGCTTGGAGACCCGGCCTTCCAGCTCGGCCACGATCTTTTCCTTGTCTGCCACTGATCTTTTCAGTTTGTCAACAATGCTCTGAATGCTGGAGAGCTGTCCTTTGCTGGAAGCCAGCCGGGATTCCAGATCGGAGATCTTTTTCTTGTATTCGTCGATCTTGGCGCGGGCGTTGGTGATGATCTCAGCCGGGGTGGAGCCGCCGATCTCGCTCGCTGTGCCGATGCTGTCCATCAGCTCCTTGTCAAAGGTGTCCAGACTGCTCTGGATATCGGTGATGGTGGCTGTGGATGTATCGTATAGTTGCTGCAGTTCGCTGTTTTTCTGTACCAATCCTTTGGTTTTGTTGGAAGCGCTGCTCCACATCACTCCAAAGACGATGGCGAGAACAGCCAGAACCGCCGCTATGATCCAAGATGTCGCTTTCATGCTTGACTCCTAATCGCTGTTTATTATGTTGACCCATAATTTTGAAAAGCGGTTTTGCTGTCAAGGACAAAGCACAGGACATATGAATTACTCTATCTTATCAGCCTGGTCTCGGGAGTTCGGCCTGCAGGGTCGCAAGGTGGAAAGCGTCAATTTGGCCCTTTCCACGCTGAGGATCCGTTTCAGCGACAAAACGGACCTCGTGCTGCTGGCCTCCGCGGACGCCTTTGCCTTTCACAGCCTCGATTTTCTGCCCGCGGACAACGAGGTGAAGATCTGGGACGCGCTCACCCACGCCGTGCTCACCGGAGCGGAGATCGACCCAGCCGACAGGATCATCCGCTTTCGCTTCACCCAGACCGACATCTACCAACAGAACAAGGTGTATCTGCTCATCGCGGAATTCACCCCGCCGAAGCCAAACCTCATCCTGGCCCTGCAAAACGACGAGCTGGTGATTGTGGACGCCCTCCGCAAATATTCCTATGCCGACAACCCCCAGCGCCAGATCCTGCCCAGGCTTACCTACCAGCCGGCCAAAACCTCGTTTCAGCCTGTCTTGCAGGAGGTGTCCCCTCCGCTGAGGCTGGAATCGTTGAAAACCGGCGCCACCCTCCTCTGCCCCAGCGTGAACGCCTATTTGGCAAACTTTTATGATCACGTTTTTCTGGCCCGCGAGGAAGCGCAGCGCCGCCAGACCCTCCGTTCCCGTTGGGAACGAGAACTGAAGAAGGCCAAAGACAAACTGGCCAAACAGCAGGCCGAGGCCGCCGACGCGGACAAGGCGGAGTATTGGATGATCTGCGCCGAGACCCTCAAAACCAATCTGTCCAACCTTAACCGGGGCCAGACCTCCCTTGTGGCCGTCAATTATTACGATCCGGAGCTGGCCACGATCGAGATTCCGCTACAGCCTCAGCTTTCCGCCCGGCAAAACTTGCAGGCCTATCTGAAAAAATACGGCAAAGCCAGGCGGGGCAAGGAACTGATCGCCGAGCACATAGCCGCCACCCAGCAGCAGATCGCGCGCCTGGCCAGCATCCTGGCCCGCGTGGAGGCCGGGGAGGAGGTGGAGGCTCCCTCCGCCAAAAGCATCGCCACCCTGGGACGCAGGCTGGACATGGAGGACAGGCTGCTCAAGCTGCGACTCTCCGAGGATTTCGAGATCGTGATCGGACGCAAAGCCAGCGAAAACGACTTCATCACCACCCAACTCGGCCGGCCTCACGACTGGTGGTTCCACACCCGCGTCTACCGCGGTTCCCACATCCTCCTGCGCTGTTTCCGCAAAACCACTCCCGGTGACGAGCTGATCGGCATCTGCTGCTCCCTCGCGGCCTGGTATTCCAAGGCCCGCTTTTCCCTCAACGTGCCGGTGGACTACACTCAGGTCCGCTTTGTACGCAAACCCCGCAAAAGCCCGCCCGGATTCGTGACCTACACTGAACACAAGACGGTTTTCGCCGATCCGCGGGACCTGCGTTCTCTGCGAGAAGAACTGAAGCTGTGAGAGCCAGGCTCAAGGATCAGGCCTTCCTGATCAAAAGCAGCCCCTACAGCGACAGCAGCCTCATCCTGAGAGCCTTTGGCCGCCAGCACGGGCTTATCTCCATCCTGGCCAAGGGCATCCGCTCAAAACCCGAGGCCAGCCTTCTGAACCCTCTCTACGTCTATGAATTCAGTTTCTACGAACCGCGTGAAGCGGGGCTGTGCCTGCTGGCCGAGTTTTCACTGGCAGAAGAGTTTGACCTGGCGAACAAGATCGAAAGTTGGACCGCCGCCGAATGCGCTCTGGAACTGTATTCCCAGCTCATCATCCCTCCCGAGGAAAGCTCCGCGTACTTCGAGCTGCTGCGCGATCTTCTTGTCTATCTGGGTACGCTGGAAAAGAACGCCGTGCTGATCTGGTGGCGCTTTCTGCTGCGGGTTTTCCGGATGCTTGGCATTCCCTACGATCCCCAGCTCTGCTTCGCCTGTCTGGATTGCTCAAATGCTCTCACAGCATGGGAACAAGGCAGCGGTAGGCTGATTTGCGCCGGCTGTCTGGACGCTTTGCCGGATCCCCTCCGCTATGAGCCTCTCAGCGCTGTCTCCGCCAGGATCCTGCGCTTACTGCCGGTGATAGGTGAACACGTGGCCTCACTGCGGCCGGACAGGGCCAGCGTGGCACAATTGAACCGCCTCTTCGCCCAGTATTACCAAGCCCACTTCCACAAAGCCCTCAAGCTGCGCGGACTGGAAGTTCTGGAACAGTTCCATTCCTGAGTTCCAGGCCGCTCCAGGCTCTTAAAAGGGCTCGAAAGAGTTGATCTCCCAATAGTAGTGTTCCGCGCCCTGCTGGATCGCCAGCAGTTCGTCGTAGTGCTTCTTCTCCCACTGTGCCAAAAGTTCAAAAAACTTCTTCAGTTCTGGTTGCCCGGCCGCGAGGGCGGTGGCGCCGTAGTGTTCAAAAGAATCCTTTTCCAGCAGCAGCGCCGTGGAGATGGCGGAAAAGAGATACTGGTCTCCGCCGATGCGGCGGATCAAGCTCTCCGAAAAGATCGAGGCCGCTTCCCGCACCTCGCTGAGTTCCGCGGCGGGTTGCGAGGGCAGCAGATCGCCGGAGACCTCCTGAAAATATTTCAGCAGGTAGTTGAAGTGGCGGCGTTCCTCTTCCGCGCGGCTGGCAAAGAACTCCTCCACCTCCGCCCCACCGGCGTGCGCGGCCGCGTTCTCATACAGGGTTACGCTGTCCTTTTCGCCCTGCATCGCCTTCTTGATTGCTTTCAGCATGTCATCTTTCATGGTCATATCCTTGTGATGTTGATTTTCTTCAGACATAATAAGCGGGGATCCCTGCCGCGCCGAAAGTTTCTTTCGCGTTTGTGCCCGCTGGAATTTCCCTTGTCAAAAACGGCAGCGTGGCCAAAAATGGTTTTTCATCAAAATATCTGCTCGAACAGGGAGACAAATTGAACCCGAAACAACGCGCCCTGATCCTCGTGATCGTTCTGCTGCTCAGCTTCAGCCTGCTGGGCGCGGAATCATTCGGCTCCCGCACCGCCGCCTCACTGAAGGCCAGAGGTGTAAGTCCCTGGCTGATCGTGGTGCTGATCTCGATGCTTCCGATCGTGGAGCTGCGCGGCTCCATCCCCGTGGCCATAGCCGTTTTGGGCATGTCCTGGCAGGAGGCCGTGCCGCTGGCGATCCTGGGCAACATGATCCCCATTCCCTTTCTGCTGCTGTTTCTGGAGTGGTTTCTGAAGCTTATTTCCCGCTATCGCTGGGGCAAAAGGTTCACCGACTGGCTCTATGCCCGCACCCTCAGCAAGGGCAAGATGGTGGAACGCAACGCGGAGCTTGGCCTGATCGTGTTTGTGGGCATCCCTCTGCCCGGCACCGGAGGCTGGACCGGGGCTCTGGCCGCCAAGGTCTTCGGCCTCAATTTCTGGAAATCCTTCATCTGTGTGTTCCTCGGCGTGCTGCTGGCAGGCCTCATCGTTACCCTGATCACCCTGCTGGGCACCTCCATTTTCTGAACCATGCCCACCCCCGCTACACACATCTTCTGGCTGGCCGGAGAAAACTCCGGCGATCTGCACGCCAGCCTGGTGATGAAAAGCCTGAACGCCGCCCTGCCCGGCCTGCGTCACAGCGGGATCGGCGGTCCCCGGATGCAGCGTGAAGGCCTCAAACCCCTCTTTCCCTTCGCCCGCTTCAATGTGATGGGCTTCACGGAAGTGCTGGGCCATCTGGGCTTCTTCTGGAAGGTGGAGCGAAGCCTCAGAACTTTCTTTGAAACCGCTCCACCGGACCTCGCCATCTTGGTCGATTATCCCGGTTTCAACCTCCGGATCGCCCGTCTGGCCGACTCTCTGCGCGTGCCCGTGCTCTATTTCATCTGTCCCCAGTTCTGGGCCTGGAAACACAGCCGGGTCTTCCAACTGCGTGACAGCGTTCGCCATGTGGCCTGCATCCTGCCTTTCGAGCAGGAATTGCTGGACATCCACAACGTCAGCGCCAGCTACGTGGGCCATCCCATCGCCGAGGAGGTCAGCTTCGAACTCGACAGGGCCGGTTTCGCCCGCTTCAACGGACTCGATCCCGCCAAGCGCTGGATCGGCTTTCTGCCCGGCAGCCGCGACAGCGAGGTCAAACGGTTGCTACCCGTCTATCTGAAAGCCGCGCGGGAGCTTGCCGGCCAGGGTTTCGAGCTGCTCGTTTCCAAAGCCCTCTCCGTTTCCCACGGTCCTTTCATGGCCCAGCTTGATGCTGCCCGGATCCACGAACTGAAGATGATCGACGGCTACAGATACGATCTGATGCGCCACGCCGAACTGCTGATCTCCACCTCCGGCACCGCCACGTTGGAAGCCGCCTACATCGGCACTCCGCAGCTAATCTGCTACAAAACCTCGACCCTCACTTACGCCATCGGACGCCGTCTGGTGCGGGTGAAGCGGGTCGGACTGCCCAACATCCTGCTGGACCGGGATCTGCTTCCGGAACTCATCCAATCCGCCTGCACGCCTCTGAACATCGTTCGGACCGCCCTGGGACTGCTAAACGACCCTTCCCGCCTCGAACGGATGAGGTCTGAACTCGCCCGTCTGAGGAATATCATGGCCGAACCGGTCACCAGCGTGGAAATGCCGCGCCTCGTGCGGAAGATCCTGGACGCCCATGCCTGAGTTTCTTTTCCAACTGGAAGCTGTTCTGGGCGCTTGGCTGCTGCGTCTGTGGCGCTCCACCCTGCGGATCAAGGCTGTGAACCAGCCTCCCAACGGCCATCCCTGCGTTTACGCGCTCCAGCACCGCGATTTGCTGCTCCTGGCCATCCAGAGGATCGATTGCGGCATCGCCGTGATGGTTTCCCGTTCCCGTGATGGCGAATTCATCGCCCGGCCGCTGGCCCGCCTGGGCTTCCTGCCGGTGCGCGGATCAACCTCCCGCAGTGGCTCCCAGGCGCTGAAAGAACTGGTGGAACTGGCCCGGAATCGCAGCCTGGCCCTCACCCCGGACGGTCCCAAAGGCCCGGCGGGATCCATCCAGCCCGGCATCCTCCAGCTCGCCCTGCTGGCCCAAATCCCCATCATTCCGGTGGTGGCCTCCGCCAGCCGCCTTTGGCAGCTCCATTCCTGGGACCGCTTCCGCATCCCCAAACCCTTCAGCCAGCTCACCGCCAGCTATGGCCGGGAGATCCTGGTTCACGGCCGGCAAGATTTTCCCGCCGCTGAAACCGCCCTCCGCGAGGCCTGGGAAAAGCTTTCTTGACCTGCGTTTGGGGTTGGATGCGGGATTATGGATGGGGGATCAACACCCGTAACTAACAGCCCGACCGAACACACAGGAACCCCGCTCGCGAGGTGCGGGACTATGGATGTGGGAT
>CAZVXH010000009.1:31018-42065 GCA_964631015.1 uncultured Candidatus Cloacimonadota bacterium
TCAAGCCCCGTATCATCCTATTCCCTTAACAGATGGTAAACCCCTCGTCAGAGGGATGCGGGACTATGGATGGGGGATTCAAGCCCCGTATCATCCTATTCCCTTAACAGATGGTAAACCCCTCGTCAGAGGGGTGCAGGACTATAGGCGGGGGTTTCAACCCCCGTAACCATATGAGCCGCGAGGAAACTCAAACCCGCTTGCGGGTGCAGGACTTTGTGGAGCGATTAATCGCTTCACGATAATGGCCAAAGAAATTGCTTTACAAAATTCACCTCAACCACAGCCTTGAAAACAGGAGTGACAATGAGCAGCACCAGCTTGACTTTCCTGCTTTACCACATTGTTTTCAGCGTTAAAAATCGCGAACAGCGTCTGTCCGGGATCATACGTGAACGCATGTGTCCCTACATGGGCGGGATCATCAAAAACCTTGGCGGCATGCCGATCATCATAAACGGCACCCGCGACCACATTCACATCCTGTGTTTTCTGCCCCGCCACATTTCGCTTTCCGAGGCGGTGAAGGTTATCAAGGCCAAAAGCTCGCTGTTCCATAATCGCGTTCTGGCGCCTCAAACGCCTCCGCTGCATTGGCAGGATGGCTTTGGCATCTTCACGGTGGGGAGGGACAATCTGGAAAGCGTAAAGAATTACATTATCGAACAGGACATCCACCACCTTGAACACAGTTTTGAAGATGAGTGGCGCCTATTCCACGACAGGATCAGCGGGGCTTTACAGCAGACTTCAGAGATGCTTTGCGAGAAGGTTGAGGATTGATTCGGAAGGCTGATCCGCGATAAATCACGGATCATAGTCCCGCACCCGCTGCCGGGGTTTTTATGATAGCGAACCGCTTTTTTAATACGGGGGTTGAAACCCCCGCCTATAGTACTGCACCCCTCTGACGAGGGGTTTTTCTTTCGTTCGTAGACGGCGGCCACTTTGGTCAAACTCCCGCTATAATGCTTCCCCCCTCTCACGAAGGTTTGGGGTCGGTTATCGCGGTCGAAAACCACCTCTGATCGATCATCCCCCGTTCCCGCCCGGCCGGAAACCAAGCACACAAAAAAAGCCGGAGGGTAAATTCTCCGGCCTAAGCTTGGGTATTTTGTTTTGAACTATCTTGCCAGGGCGCGTTCGCTGAGGCGGCGGATGTAGTTGGCCAGGCGGGTGGTGGAGAAATGGTCGACTTTCGCGTCGCCATAATCGGCCCAGTCGGACTGCGCGGTGGCCACCAGGACGTTGTCCACATACTTGTGGTTCATCTGGGTGATCTCCAGGGAGTAGCCGGCGCCATTGCCGTGGTCTTGCACTACGTTCGCGGGGAATGTGTATTCGCGGACGGCAGCGGCCAGATCGGTATCGGAGACTTCGTCATCGTTTGGATCAATGGGATCGTAGGCGTAGGCAGAGGCGGTCTGAACTTGGTTGCTGGCATCCAGGGTCCAGTAGCTGTAGGCGCTCTGGGTGGGGTTGAAGGTGAGGGGGAAGGTCGCGTCGGCGTTGTAAACGATGGTTTGCTTGGTGTTTACCACGGATACGCCGTCCACGAGAAGCTGGAAGGTATAGGAAGTTCCCGGAGTGAGGGTATCCCCGCCCATCCAGAATTCGCCCCAGGCGGAAAGAGCGACTGTTTCGCCTCCCACTTTGAGTTCGAGGGAGGTGGGTTCCACATATTCGCTCATGGGACCGATCCACATCACGGTAAGGATGTGGGTGTCTTCCTTGCCTTCGGGACCGGCAATGGCCAGCACGGACCATTTGGCATCTTCAGGCTGGGTGATGTTCTCGAGGCAGCCGGTAAGGAACAAGCCCATACCCAGCGTTGCCACAATCATCAATACAAATAATTTTCGCATTTCATTCTCCTGTTATTTGGATTCTGGGGAATCAAATATTTGATTTCCCTTTATATGTCAAGCTTTAATTGATCTTCTGACTAATTCACTTCTATCGGTGGTTTCTCACTGGCTTTGCTCTTATATACTAACTCAATCAGCGTTTCATGCAAATTTTCTGCTATCCTCTGGGTTTTGTCAGCCATGCCCAGTTTGCCCTGTCGCCAAGAAGGACTATATTATCTGGAAAGATATTTATCTCCGAATGGCCCGTAAACGTTTCTGGGAGGAACAATGCACAACTATTATCAACTCACGCTCAAATGCCCCAAATGCAGCAAGGAACTCCGTGACGAGGACAAACTCATCGACGGCGTCCCCGCCATGAAACTGCTCGTCCGCTCTGGTAACGAGGAAGGCAGTGTCTGGCTTTCAGCCCTTTACGGCAGCTTCAGCAAGGAATCCACCCTCACCCCCCGTGACGGTGAGATCAGCTGCTTTTCCTGTCCCCACTGCGGCGAAGAACTAACTTCCGGGGAAAACTGCAACATCTGCCAGGCGCCGTTGGTGGATTTCCATCTCTTCGAAGGCGGCAAGGTCTCGATCTGCTCCCGCGCCGGCTGCACCAAACACTCGATCGAGTTTGAAGACCTCAGCACCGCCATCAACCACTTCATGAACGAGTTTGAGATGCAAAGCCAGCTTCCGGAGTGAGTTTCCTTGCGCTGCCTCAGGGTAACGGAAGCGGCGATTTGGCCTTGGGGCGTTTATCCTGAAGACCCGTCCGTTCCGTCGTTCCGGAACGGAGTGACGTCGGGGTCCTCGCCGAACAACTTGTTGGCCGGTGGGGTGAATCTAATCCAGACGTTCGACCTCCCAGTCCAAAAACACACGTCATTCCGGAACGGAGTGACGTCGGGGTCCTCGCCGGACAACTTGTTAGCCGATGGGGTGAATCGAATCCAGGCCTGTCCCCCACCCTGCCCCAGCCTGTCATTCCGGGGTGGGGGCTTCAGCCCCCGGGGCCCAGGAATCCAGACGGTCAAACCAAAACAGCTTCACATCAAAGTCGGGTTCGACCCAGACGCAGTTTGGATCGACACCCTCTCAGGGCATTACCCGGAAGGGCTGGATTCCGTCACTCCGTTCCGGAATGACGTGCGTTTGGGGCGGGGTGGATCATATGACTGGATTCCGGGGCTCCCACCCCGGAATGACAGGCTGGGGCGGGGCGGTTAATATGTCTGGATTCCGGGGCCCCTTCCCCGGAATGACATAACGGCTAAGCCTTCAGGTGATACAGTCCGGGATAGCGGTACTCCCCACCCCGGAATGACGGAACTTCTGATTCTTCAGGTGAGAAGGCCCCAGACGGAGCCACCACCTCACCACGTCATCACTTCACCACCAATT
This sequence comes from uncultured Candidatus Cloacimonadota bacterium, assembly GCA_964631015.1. Lineage (GTDB taxonomy): Bacteria > Cloacimonadota > Cloacimonadia > Cloacimonadales > Cloacimonadaceae > Syntrophosphaera. The sequence goes on from CAZVXH010000009.1 coordinate 34,276, forward strand.
CGTGAGAATTCGTGTAATTCGTGGACAGACACCTCACCACGTCACCACGCCACCACCACGCCACCACACCACCCCCAATTCGTGATAATTCGTGTAATTCGTGGACAGATAAAACCGTCACCACGCCACCACCAATTCGTGTAATTCGTGGACAGACACCCCACCCCGTCACCCCTCCCCTGTAAAGCCCGCCACACAAAAAAAACCCGGCCGAAACAGCCGGGTCTGCATATTGAATGATGCTATGTGATATTGGTTACATTTTGGCTTTGATGTTGTTGAATTTGGTTTTTTGCGCGCCGGTCATGTTGTCATATTCGGCGGTGAGGGCGTTCTGCTGGTTCTGAGCTTCAGTTCTAAGCTGGGTCAGCCGGGTGATTTCCCTGGGGGTGGTGGGATTTTTGGCTTTCAGGGCGAGGTAGCGATCCACGGCGGAACCGAAGTCGTTGATCTTGGCGTCAGACACGGTCGGGGCAGGCGGGGTAACCGGAGGTTTCACCACGGGAGGCTTGACCACGGGCGGTTTCACGGGCGGTTTCTGACCGGGTTTAACCGGAGTGACGGGAGCCACCACGGGGGGTTCGGTAACCGTGGGCTGGGTAGTCATGGCAAGTTCGGGATAGACGATCTCGGTGTTGAGCTCAACGGAGCTCACTTCGCCCAGGATGCGTTTCACGTCGGCTTTGTTTTCGATCATCTGCATGAAGGTGAGTTCTTTCTTGTCGCCCATCAGGCCTTTCATCAGATCGATAACCATGGTTTTCTGCTCTTCCTTGAGGGGAACGGATTCCATGCCCATCACGGCATCGCCATCGGCATTTTTCAACGTGATGGTCCAGTTGCCGATTTGGTCGGTCGTCAGGCTGTCCGGGCTGATACCGGTGAGCTGCTTCAGCTGTGCAACGTTGAGGGTCATTTCCAGGCCGCCATTCACTGGTTTGAGCATATAGCTGCCATCGACCACTTTCACAAACTCGGCGCCGTTGCCCGTAACGGGAACGTTGCTCAATTCCAACGCTTTTTCTTTCAGCGCGCAGGCGCTGAATACGAGCATCGCCACCACGGCGACAGTCATTAAAGCTGTTCTAATTTTCATCATTTTTCTCCTTGTAATAATCAGCTTGCCATGCCTTGCGGGCCAGGGGCAGGCTTTTTCACTCTTTGTTATCCGGGCGGCGATTGCCGCTGGAAAGTTCTTTGCAACGGCGTTTGCAGCCACTGCTCGGCAATCCCCATTGTTTCCGGAGGTGTAGTTTAGGGCACAATGTACAAGACGCGCTTGTTTGTCAATCTTTTTTCTTTATTCCGGGACGCGGAAGCAGCCGGAAAGAGGGTGACAGCGCCATTCGGGGCAGCCCCGATGCGCTCAGCTAACCTTGTATCTCAGCCACAGCCTGTCGTTCGCGAGGTGCTTCACTTCCCTCAGCCGGAGTTGGTTGGGCAGAAGCGTGGGCCAAACGGGTTCCGGCGAAGCGAACAGGGTGGGAATAGCCAAGCCGCCGATCACGAGCGGACACAGCAGGATGTTTATCTCGTCCAGCAGCGAAGCGCGGATCAGGGCGCCGCTCAGCCTTCCACCGGAACTGGTGGCGATCGTGTTCACGCCCAGCTTTGTCTTCACTTTGGCCAGCATGGCCGGCAGATCCACCCGCTCCCGTCCCTCGATCAGGTAAGGCAGGCGCCGCTCGCGCAGAAAGGCCAGATACTCCGGCGGCGCGGTCTCTGTGGTCAGATGCAGCATATAGGTTTCCGGGTCGTCGCAATCAGCCGTGTAGCCGTTTCGGAACCTGCCCCGGCCATCGATCACCGCGGTCCAGGTTTTCCGCCCGGGACGGTGGAGAATGTCATCCGGCAAAAAGTCCCGGTACAGTTCGGCGGCGTCTCCCCCGAACCTGGGCAGCGGCGTCAATTCCTCATTTTCCGCCACCAGCATGTTGCTGCCCTCCAGAAACATGTCCGGCTGGTAAAGCTCGCGCACGGCCTGGGCGAAGCCGGCCCATTCCTCCCCCGAAAACAGCATCCCGAAAAGCTCCGGCTGTTTGTAGGCGTCGAACATGGTGGTGTTTGGTCCCAGCGTGATCCTGCCGTCCACGGAGGCGCCCACGTAGAGCACCACTTTCGGTCTGTCCATCTGAACCTCCCTGTTTGTGTGTCCTGTTTGTGTGTCCCTGCCATCAGGACTGGTTTCTTCTTTCCACGCCCGGGTGAAGCTGTCAATCATTTCTTCCGCGCGCCTCAACCCGAACCAACGCTACGTCATTCCGCAACGGAGTGACGTTGTTTCGGACCTGGAAAGGTACCTTAAAGCCCCGGAGGGGCGAAAGTACGATAGCGAGGGCGCGTAAGCCCCTCGTGCCAGGAGCCGGTACAGATTGGAAGCCCCTTGTGGGCGACAGAGCTAATACCGCCTATTCTGTCGCCCGCGAGGGGCTTATATCTTGCTTGCGCGTGCGTAACGAGGGGCTTGCCTCGCTGCGCTCGACCGCTCCCTCGCTGTCGTTCCATCGCCTCTGCGAGGCTTATCCGCCCCAGCCTGTCATTCCGGGGAAGTCGCGCCAGCGACAGGGGCCCAGGAATCCAGCCCTGGCGGGAATAGCCAATCCCGGTTCCAGGTCGAAGCGGGGTCGATACAGACTGCATCTGGATCGTCCCCTTACCAGGGCATTACCCAAACCGTCTGGATTCCGGGCCCGACTGTGTCGTCCCGGAATGACGGCAAGTTCACGCTGATCAACCTCTTTGCGTCGATCCGCTTTTTTTGCGAAAATCTACGTTAACCCTATACTCAATCCGGGTAAATATGTGTGGTTTGTGGTCTTTTTTCATACCAAAAGGGAAGCCCCGGTTCAGGGAGATCCGGGGCTTCAGGATTGATCAGGAAGGGCTTATTTCATCAGCACCGCTTTGCGGAAGAAGCTTTCCGTTCCGGCGGTCATGCGAATGTGATACACTCCCGTGCCGCAGGCGCGGCCTTGGTCGTCACGGCCGTCCCACTCGGTTTGGTGGTAGCCGGCGGCTTTGTCGCCGATGGGTATGCGGCGCACCAGCTGTCCGCGGGTGTTGTAGATCTCAAAGCTCACCGTTGTGCTTTCCTTCAGGCTGAAGGGGATGGTAGCCCTGGGATTGAAGGGATTGGGGTAGACAGGCTTAAGCTCCGTCACCAGCGGAATGCCGGGGATGTTGCCACCGGTGGTGGTGTAAGCGATGGAGATGGGGCCGTGGAAGGCCACCGTACCGTCGAGGTCGGAGTTTTGCAGCCAGTAGTAGTAGGTGCCGTCCTCGTAGAGCTCATCGTCTGTGAAGACGTAGGTTTGCTGCTGCGAGGTGTTGGTGGCGGTGATCAGCTGGCTAATTGTGACAGCGTTGGCCAGGTCATCCTGGACGTTGCGCAGGATGTAGAAGCCAAGCACCCCGGTTTCGGATTGGGTAACCCAGGTGAGGCTGATGAAGTTCTGCACGGAGATGGTTGCCGTGAAGGACGAGAGCTCGATGGGCAGGGGATCTTCCGACTTCAGCTTGAATATGATGGTAACCGTGTAGTTGTTTCCCGCGGTGAAGTCGCTGGAACTCACGGGGATGGTGATCGCTTCCCACACAAATCCTTCAGGAGGCGAGGAAAGCGAATAGGTGCCGGCCAGCAGTCCAGGCGCTTGGTTGGTGAAGGTGTATCCAGTATCCTGGCCAGTGTCGAGTCCGTTCCGGTAGATCGTGTAGCCTGTGATCGGATTGCCATTCTGGTCCTGTGACAACACAATGAGGGTATGTGTGGCGCGCACGTCCAGCAAGAAGGGGTCCTGCCTGCGGTTGAGGCGCAGCCAGTGTTCGTTGTTGTTCACATCGTTGGCAATGATCGCGTAGTGAATGGAGTCGCCCACAGCCAGGTTTACACCGGGGATGGTCATCGTGTAATCGTTGCTGCCCATATTGACCCAGTAACCGGTGGGATTGGAGGTGGTGGTCATGCTGAGCGGAACGTCCACCCAGGCACCCCAGGTATCGGTGGCGGCATCATAGAGTTGGTAAGTCACATAGGTGCTGTCGGCATTGAGGGCGTTGTAACTGGTGATCTCGATGGGAAGGACCACGTCCACGGCCGGCGGCACTGAACCCCAGAGCGGATGGTGCCAGATGTGCACCATCTCGGCATCCCAGATGGTGTTGATGCGGCAATGGATGGCGTCGGAGTGCAGCCAGGGATCTGAGGCCTTGGCGATGTAGCCTTCCACTTCATACTGCGGCATGGCGGCCTGGTAGGCGGCGATGGCCGCGGCGTCCATGTCAGCCAGGGTTCCACCGTAGGCGGGGATGTAGATCTTGCGGTTGTGGATGAAGCAGTTGGTGTAATTGGTTCCGCTTGTTCCGGGGATCTCGTCCACGCGGTGGATGCGGTAGGGGAAGTGCTCGCCGTAGCTGGAGGCTCGGGTGGCCCAGTCGGTGGCCGCGTTTTCGGTAAGTTGGTATTCATCGGCGGTATCCGGCACCCGCTGGATCATCACGATGTCCACGTCCAGCAGCTTGCTCCAGCAGTCCATGTGATCCACCGTGGTGTTGAGGTCGTTGTCAGGGTCTTGGAAGATCATGTAGTTGTCGATACCCAGGAATTCCTTCATGATGGCGGCGATCTGGGCATCGGTGTAATTGAACGCGGTAACCGGAGTGTAGTCGTAAACAGGGTCTCCGTCATTGTCATCGCGCACCAGGTTGGTGGACATGGCGGCGCCGTTGCCGTCGGTCATGATGTTGCCGCCGGTGTGAATGATGGGGGCCTTGAACAGCGTGTTGTCGTAGTTGGTGGGGTAGTTGGCTTCGATATAGGTGTTGATATAGCCGGCCGCCGCGTCATCCAGAGGACGGGGACGGTTGTAATCGAAATCCACCAGGCTCATTTCGCGTCCACGGGAATCCCCGTGGAAGATGTGCCAGGGACCCCAGTCGCGGGCCCAGTAAGTGTTCGTGGGGAAGTTGACGAACTTGCAGTTGGCCAGGGTGGCGCCGATGCCGTTCAGGTAGTTGGTGCAAGCTGTTTGCTGGTCGGTGTCACAAGCGATGAACACGGTGGTCGTTTGCGACAATTCCACGATCAAACCATCCGGGATGCCGAATTTGTTGCCTTGAGGGTTGCCAACATTGTAGTCATCCCAGGCGATGCCCACGCCCACAGCGTCCTCCCACTGCGCCGCCATGCGCGGATTCACCGGGATGGCGTTGTTGGCGGCCAGCACGGTGAGGGTCACCGGCACGGTGATGGTCCCGAAATCGGTGGTGATCACGAAATCGGTGGTGTAGGTGCTGTTGGCGGTGAGGCCGGTGGCATTGAAGTTCAGCACTATCTGGATGTGGTCACCAGCAGCGATGGTGCCGGAGGCGTCGGTGTAGGTAAGCCAGTTGGCCGTATCGGAGAAGCCGGTATAGCTCCAGGCGGAGGCGCTGATGTTGGTGACGGTCAAGGTGACGGTGGAGGTGGCGCCGACGTTCAGAAGTTCAGTAATTATGGGCGGGTCGACGTCGTAGAGGGCACGGTGCCCGGCCACGAAGTCGTCGATTTGCAGCACCCAGGAGTCATCGGAAACGCACTGGATGGCTATCCAGCCGGTATGGTGGGCCAGCGCCGGGATGGAATATTCATATTTGGTCCATTCCGTGGAAGGTTCGATCCAGGTGGTGGCGCTGCCGGCCACGTAGTTGCCCGTGAAGTTGGAATAGGCGTCACCCGTGGTCGAGTAATAGACCTTGAAGCGTTCAGGTGCGTAAGAGCTGTTGGGTGACTTGGCAAAGAAGCTGATGCGGGGGTCGTTGTCGAAATCCAGGGCGGGGGTCACCATCCAGTCGTCGTTTAGCACGCCGGTGGCGGCCACGTCGAAGGAACCCACCCACTTGTCACCTGAATAGGCCATCCAGTCTTCGTTGCTCAGTTCCGGCACCGCCTGGTCGTCAAAGACGATGAAGGAGCCGGTGTAGGGCGCGAAGTACTCAGTTGCGCCGATGTAGATGCCGTTGGTGATCTCCAGGTCCTTGTCATGCAGGGTCCAGTAGCCGAAGCTCTGGTCGCGGTGGCTGTAATACTCGAAGTAGTCTTCCATCAGGCCTTCCACGCCAAAACCGCGCAGGGCGATGTCGTTGGTGGCCTTGGGGCTTGCCGGGGCAGGGTTCGAGGGGTAAGTTTCCTTGATGGAAGCGGAGCGGTTGGCTTTTGGCTGCAGATATTGATCCAGGCCGGCTTTGCCATACACCAAAGTGCCTTTGGGGCTGATGTGGCTGGGCGGGTTATTCAAGCTGCCGGAAATCTGGGGAGCTTTGCTGGCCAGGCTGTTGCCGCCGTTGGGCTGGCTGACCACGATCTTCAAACCGGCTTTGGCGGTATCGTCGATAATGCTCAGATAGGCGTCGTCTTTCTCGCCCCAGCTGGTGGGGGTGAATTTCACGGTCCAGCTGGCCGATAGGCCTGAGCCTATGGCCAGGGGATAGCTGTTGGCGTCGGTGAGGGTGAACTGCCCCGCGTCCGTTCCGGTTATGGTTGGAGCGTTGGTGATATTCACCGTTTCAGCGCTGGTGTTGGTTACGCTGAAGACCCGCGGCGTGCAGTTGCTGGCCCCGATGAAGGCCAGGCCATAGTCCCAGCTGCCGTCCGAAAGCACTATCGCGCCGGTGGGTTGGTGCGATATCTTGATGTCGTCTATCGCGGCAGGGGGCGGGGTGCCAGCGCTGTAATCGTTGTACCACTGGAAGGCCAGGCGCCAGGTGCCTCCTGCGTAGGAGCTTCCCAAAGTGGCTGTGAGCGCCACCCAATTGGCCTGGTTGTACACTGTCCCCAAATAATAAGCGGAATTTGCCGCGTAAAGGTCGGTGCCGGCCACAGGGGTCACGCTGGTGGGCAGAATATAGATGTCCATGGCGTCGTAGATGCTCTCACCCACTTCTCCGTAACCCCGATAGTCGAATTCCAAAGTGAACTCGTCCACATCAGAGGTGAAAGTGATGTCACGGTAAACGTGCGCAACCGAGGTTGCCGTCAAGGTATACGCGTTGCTGGTGCCGGCGTTGTTGCTGATGTACATGGAATGGCCGGCGCTGGAATAGGTGGCGGTTCCCAAATGCCACTGGTTCGTCTGGGCCCCGTTCACGATGGTCCAGCCGTCGGAGCCGCTTTCCCAATCCTCCTCAAACATGGTCACCGGAGTGGTAACTCCTCGCCCGCTGAGGCTGATGGTATGGGTGTCGCGCGCCAATCCATAGGTGATGGCCAGAGAACCACTATGGTCACCCAGCCCGGTGGGGGCGTATTTCACCACGAAGGAGGTGGTGTCGCCCACGGCCAGAGAGGTATCCAATGGCTGGCGGGCAATGCTGAAATAGCTGTCGCCGGTGGTGGCAAAGGGGGTGGTGAGGCTGATGGTGCCGCCGCCACCGGTGTTGCTGATCACATATTCCTGAGTGCGGTTGTCACCAATAAAAACGTTGCCAAAGTCGTGGCTGGTGGCGGAGGGGGTGATGGTAAATTCCGGATTGGTGGGCTTGGGGACGTAGTGCAGCCTGAGGTTGGGATAGTATGCCAACAGGCTGGTGGCTGTGGGAGGCGCGGCCGGATCGGGATTGGTCGTGTCATCCCGGTAGTAGATGCTGCGGTTGGTGGCCACGGAGGTGCAGTTAAAGTATTCGCTGTAGCCATCATAACCGGCTTCGTTTTCATCCACCGCGATCACCAGGTTGTCGGTGTTGTTGTAGTTGAACGCGGTGGGAAGAGTGATCTCGATCCAGCCGGGTGTGGCGGGAAGCTCCACCGTGCCGGAGAA
>CAZVXH010000010.1:0-41323 GCA_964631015.1 uncultured Candidatus Cloacimonadota bacterium
CAATCTCCCTTTCAATATAATGGGAACCATTATTATCAGGGTAGCTTTTTTGTCATTCTCGTGACGACACTATCTAAAAAAGAGGCTCAAGTTCATTTATGGAGGTAAAGCCCTCCAGGCTGATTTCTGGTTGAGTACCCGCAACCACTTGATTTACCAGAGAGCCGAAATTGCGCGCCACAATAATGTCCTGTCGCCCCATCCCAAGCACTCGCGTCCAGCCCCCTCTCCTGCCTCACGCCTAATCCTCGTATCCAATGCGGGTATCAGGCGGGAGGCGTATCCGGGTCTCGGGACAGGGCCTTAACGGTGGCCGGCCCCCGCCGCTGGTATTCGGTGAAAGCCAGCTCGAAACCGGTTTTGGAGGTTATCGCTTCGAATGAGATAAGTTCCCACTGGTCCACGTCCAAGGGTGGAAAATAGGTGTCGCCTTCAAACTCCGCGTCGATGCGGGTGAGGTATAGTTTGGAGGCCAAAGGTAAGAAGAGGCGGAAGATCTGGGCGCCGCCGATCACGAAACACTCTTCCCGCGCGCAGTGCTCCTGACAGTCTGAAAGGCTGTTACAGACGATGGCCCCCGGAACGACCAGGTCACGGTCGCGGCTGAGGATCACGTTCACCCGCTGATCGAGGGCACCCCCCAGCGACAGCCAGGTGCTTTTTCCCATCAGGACAGTGTGGCCGATGGTTTTGGCGCGGAAATACTGCAGGTCTTCGGGGATGTGCCAGGGCATGCGGTTGGCCCGGCCGATCAGGTTGTTGCGGTCCAGCGCGGCGATCACCGAGATCCGTGATTCAGTCAAAACGCCCTGCCGCGAAGAAACTGTCGATCGAGGGGACACCGGCTTTCAGTGCCTCTGGGAGGGTTCCGCTGAAGATGAGGGCGCCGTCCTCGATGAAGAAGATACGGTCGGCCAAACGCTGGATGGAGGCCAGTTCGTGGGTCACTATCACAATGGTCATGTTGAGTTTGTTTTTCAGGTCCAGCAGCAACTCGTCCAAAGCTTTGGCGTTGAGCGGATCAAGACCGGAAGTAGGTTCGTCGCAAAAAAGGATCTCGGGATCGAGGGCGATCGCCCGGGCCAGCGCGGCTCTTTTTCTCATCCCTCCTGAAAGCTCCGAGGGAAGATGATACATGGCCTCATCCAGGCGCACCAGGTTCAGTTTGACACGGATGATGCGGTCGATCATGTTGCGGCTGAGGCGGGTATGCTGTTCCAAGGGTATGGCGATGTTGTCGTAAACGGAAAGCGAATTGAGCAGGGCCCCGCCCTGAAATAGGACACCAACGTGGATCAGGAATTCCCGGAAACGTTTTTCGTCCATGTCCGTAAGGTTTTCGTTCCAGTATTTAACGCTGCCGGCATAAGGCTGTTCCAGGCGCAGGATGTTTTTTAGCAGGGTGGTTTTGCCGCTGCCGCTACTGCCGAGGATCACCGAGACCTCGTGGGGCCTGATGTCAAGATCGATGTCCTTCAGCACCACGCTGCCGGCGTAGCCCGCTGTTAGCCCGCGAACGCTGATGATGGGTCCGTTCATAGATAAACCAGGCTGAAAACGGCGTCGGCCACGATGATCGCCAGGATCGAGGCCACAACAGACCGTGTGGTGGCGCGGCCAACGCCTTCAGCCCCGGCGTACACTTGAAATCCGTGATGGGCGGCGATGATGACTATCAGCCAGGCAAAAACGATGCTTTTTCCGTAGGTGATAAGCAGTTCAAATGGCTTCAACACCTCCAGTGAGCGCTGGATATACATCTGCGGATCAATACCCAGATGGCCCACCGCGATCAGGATGGCGCCTGTTTCAGCGGCCAGGATGGAAAAGGTCACCAGAATGGGCATCATCAAGGTGAGAGCGTGGAATTTGGGCACCACCACATAGCGTATGGGATCCAGCGCCATCATGCGCAGGGCGTCGATCTCTTCCGAAACCTTCATGGTGGCGATCTCGGCGGTGATGGCGGAGCCGCTTCTGCCGGCCAGAATAATGGCGGTGAAGAGAGGCGAAAATTCCCGCACCAGAGCGAAGGACATCACGTCGGCCACAAATATCCCGGCACTGTAGTTTTTTAACTGCACCCCGGTCTGCAGAGCGATGATGAACCCGATCACAAAGGAGAGCAGCACCACGATCGGCAACGCCTCCATTCCCAGGAAAACGCACTGCTGGCCCAGCGAACCTTTGCGCTGTTCGCCCGGGCGGAAGATCCCCACAACGGCCCAGGTGGATACATCCGCCGCCAGCTGGAGGGCCGCCTTGCCGCCCTTCCATCCAGTGTGGACAGATGTTCCGATCTGTTCAAGCCAGCCGGGTGCACGGGGCTTTTCCACAGGCGCGCTGGGGAGGGTACGAAATCGCTGCAGCACGGCCTGAACTTCCGGCTGGGCAGCTACAACGGTAACTTCTCCCTCCCGGGAAGCCAGCCGCAGGATCTCTTCCCAGACAGCGGTGCCGGCACTGTCGATCCGTTCGATCCCGGAAAGATCGATCCGCCGCACCTGATGCTGACGAAAGATTCTGGATACTCCGGAGCGCACATTGTCCAGTCCGCCCAGGGTAAAATCCCCCTCCAGATACAGGGTGCCAGCGTCGAAGCGAAATGCGGCCATGATCAGTAGAAAAGAGAGAGCCTCAGATAGCTGCCGTAATCGTAAACCACCCAATCCTTCCGGGACTTGTCGTACTGCACGTTCAGCCTCAGGTCCAGCGAGATGTTGCGGTAAATGCGGAAATTGATCCGGTTCTCGCTTTCAAAGCGGACGCTGCTGTCTTCCAGACTGAGGGGAAAGAGTACGTCGATGGAGGAATTGACACGGATAAAATCGAGGATGTTGACAGCTGAGAGTACCAGGGTGCTTTCGAGTCCGTGAAAACTCTGGTTCGGCTGCTCACGGTAAATGTCGTATACGTTGACGTCGCCGGGAATCTGGCTGGGCCCGGTGGCACTGAAGGCATAGAAATCGTTGTTGATCTCCTGCTGCCAGCCATAGCCAAACCGCAGGCTGAGCGAAACGCGCGGACTGTAAACGAGGCGATAAGTGATGCCCGTTCCCTCTTTCAGGCGCATGGGAAAGAAGGGGTTTCTGGATTGCAGCCGGTTTTGGCCAGTCCGCACAGACACCGTGTCTTCCTGCGCGGCGATGAGGATCAGGTTCTTGGGTTGTTCAAAATAGGAATATTCCCGGAAGAAATGGGTCTGAACGTCCCCGCGGGCGTAAAAGGAGAACTTGCGCAGCGAGGGGCTGCTTTGCCAGGGTGAGAGCAGCATGACGTTTTTGAGGGAATAGGCGTCGGAACTGAGGCGCAGATCGGAGAAATTGGAACTGCTGAGACCCAGGTCGTAGATGCTGCGCAGAGTGTAGAGGGTGAAGGGGAAGGTGGCATCCACTGCGTTTTCCAGTTGTCCTGTAACCGTGATGCCAACGATCGGGTTCTCGGGGTCCGCTTCGTTGTTTCCGGCCAGGCTAAGGTTGCCGTGCATGGCTCCTGTGTGCACCACAGGGCGGTCACGGACCACGGGATCCTCGCCCAAAACCCCGGCGCCCAGCAGCATGTTGCCCTCACCGGAGGGGTCAACGACCAGGGTTAGGATCTGACTGTCGCCATTGACCAGATCGATGGTGGTAAAATCGCGCAGTTCGGTCCAGGGGCCACCGCCAAGCTTGACCATATAAGTTCCCGGAGGCAGGATCCAAACCTTGTCTGGCTGGCCCAGGTCATCGTCGCCGATGCTGGTGCCCGGTCCGAGAGGATAGTATTCGTATTTGTCGGCTTCCTTCACCCAAACGTCGTATGACAAACGAACCCGGCTGTTGTTGCCGTCGATGATCTTCACGGTCAGTTCAGCCCACTGACCGCTGACCACAGTACGCATTTTGGGCAGGATATCCACTTCCAGCGGTATGTTCTGGTTTTCGCCGATAGTGATGCTGTAGCGGCCTGGTGGGAGAGTGAGTTCCTTGTTGAATTCGCCGTCGTCGTGGGAAACATCGTTGCCGATGCCCAGGATGTTGTAGCGGATAAGGTCGTCGGAGACCGTGCCCAACTTAAGCAGCAGTTCACCGTCGGAACTGGCTAAACTGGCCAGGGGAACGTTTTCCAGGGTGTACTTGTCTGGCCGGGCTGTCTGGATGGTTGACAGGGGGACCTGGTCCTGCCCTCCGCTCAGGAAACCACGGCACTTGGCGGCGAAGATGTCCGTTTCCGCCATCAGCATCTCATTGTAGGTTTGGATCAGATAGACCATGCTGGCATCGGGCAGGTCCTTGTAACGTTCAGCCCTGTAGCTGAGGAGGATCTCCTGGGTTACGGAGTCGCGGAGGAAATATTCCATCCGCAGATAGGCGCGTGGTTTTTCCGCCTCGATCTTTTCCAGGTTCAGGATCTTGGTTTCCAAAAAATAGTCGGGATCGAATTCCCCTGTGGTACGGTCTACCTGGCTGAAGATGCGGTAAGCGCGCAGCCTTTGCACGAGCAGGTCCGGAATGGCGTCGTTCAGCCTGCTTGCCCACAAATGGTCCGGCAGATAGCGCACCCGGGAGAAGTTTTCCTTCACCACCAGCTGGCTTTTGCTGTAGGCTCGGCTAACTTCGGCGTCCAGTACTTCCAAGGATTTGGGGAAGGACTGGGACAGGCGCAGGGCCGGATCTTCAGTTCCCTCCCTGTATTCCAGCACATAATAGTTCGGACGCGTCCGTTCAGAATTCCAAGAGCAGCCCGCCACGGCGAGCAATATCGCCAGTATGCCCGGCCACAAGCACTTCTTGTTCATGCGCACCTTCCCTTAGTTGCCACGCAGGATCAGAGCGGGTTGGTCTGATATCTGCCGCGCGAAATCGTTGAGGTTTTCGGTGGCTTCGCGCAGATTTTCCAAGGTATCGTTCAGGTTCACCCGGTTGCGGATAAGAGTTCGGTCAATATTGGTGATCAGGTTGCCGGCCTTGTGCACGGTCACGGTGAGTTCCTCGGCCAGGCCGGCGATGTTGGCCTCATTGAGTTTGGCTGTCAGGGTGTTCAAGTTTTTAACCAAAGTATCCATTTCAGCTGAGGCGAGCACCTGGTTGACGCGGTCCATGGCGGTGTTGATCTTGAAGCTCACTGTCGCGATGTCCCGGGTGGTCATCAGGATCAGGGAATCCGAGCTGGCGCCGATCTTGGTGAGCTGCTGTCTGGTATCAGCCAGCATGAGATTGGTGGAGCTGTTGATCTCGGAAATGCTTTTGTCCAGGCTGGCGCTGATGGAAGCCAGTTGCCTGCTCAGGTCGGAGGTCAGCGCTTCCAAGCTGGCGCGGGTGGAAATGGTGAGGCTGTCCAGGCTGGTGGAAGTGCGTTCGCCGATCCGGTCGATGTTGCGGGAAGCCACGGTGGAGATGGTGTCGAGGTTCGCGGTGAGGTTGTCCGCGATGCGCTCAAAGCTGCCGCCAGCCCCTTCCGTGAATCCTTTGGTGGATTGAGCGATCTGGTTCAGGCTGTTCAAGGTTACCGACAGTTTGGCGCGGGTTTCTCTGATCAGGCCGCTGGTTTCGGAGAGGATGGAAGCCAGATTGGCCTGGTTTTCCTCCGCCGTCAATTGATCCAGATTGGAAGCGATCCGGTCCACTTTATCCACGATGGAAACGGCTTGGCCGGAGATCTCTTCGATCTTGGTGACCCCGGTTTTGATGTAGCTTCCGGACTTCAGGTCCTTCGCCGCGTTTGTACCACCAAGGATCTCCACCGCTTTGGTGCCGGTGATCCCCATATAAACCAACACTGCCTCGCAGTCCTCTTTCAAGGTCGCGCTGGAATCAATCCCCAGAGTGAGGATCACGCTTTCCACGTCCTTGGGATCGATGCCAACCTTGTCCACCGTGCCGACGGGGATGCCCTTATAATATACGGAGGCCCCGGCCTGGAGCCCAAACACGGACTGGTTGGTAAAGCGCAGAAAATAGGTTTCGCGCTTGTGCGTGAGCTGCTTGCCGATCACCAGCGCGAAGAACAGAGCGATCAGAGCAACGCCGGCCACAACAAAGATGCCGAGCCGGATCCGGGCTGATTTGGAAGCCATGATTCTCCCAGTCAGGGGTTAAATGTAATGCTTCCCCTGAGCAGTTTGCTTTTCACGTGCACGGGACTATCCGCGACCAGATCCACCGTTCCCTCACAGATCACATCCTCGCCGAAACTGATGTCGCCGGTCACCTTAAACCCGGAGCAACCCACCAGCGAGGGGATCCCGATCCGAAAACGTTCCAGTAGTTGGTCGATCCTTCCGTAAAAACGTTCGTCCAGATCGATCGGGGGAATGGTCTCGATCCCGCGGCGCAGAACCACTTGATACTGGTCATTCAGCTCATAGAGGTCGCTCCATATGGCCAGCAGGTCATTGTTTTTCTTCACCGGGGCGAAGCGGGAACGGGGCACCATCACGGCCTGAGCGCCGTTGAACACGCTGATAGCCGCTCCCATGGCCGTTTCCAGCTGATAGACCGGCGTGCTGTCCACGTTTTTGGGATTAACGATGAGGGGCAGGAGCATGATCCCGTCGCCGGCGATCAGGTTCCACTGGAGGGCCTTGAGGTCGATCCAGAGATTGTTGGTGTTGAAATATTTATACATCTCCACGTTCTGAAACTCGTCCATTTCCTCCGGAGGGCATTGCGCCACTTCCCTCAGCATCAGCTGGCCCTGTTTGTCCTGGCAGAGGTGGCCACCCTTTTTGTCCGCCTCGGTGCGGGCGCAGACTTCCATCAGGAAATGGATGTCATTGGCTTCCATGTAAGCCGGGATGCAGGTGTCGACCGTGGCGCCGAGGTTGTCGGAATTGGAAACGAAGGCGTAGCGGTATCCGGCGTCGATCATCCTGTCCAGCAGCCCGGAAGAGCTCAGGGCGGCGTAGATGTCTCCGTGCCCGGGCGGATTCCACATCTTGTCCGGATCTTCGTTATCATAGGGTTTTAGGTCGTCCTGCCTGATCCTGGGAAATTTGTTCTGCACAAAGGAGATCGGCAGCTGCTGCCGGTTGAGGTCCGGATACTTCTGCAGATACTGCAGCGTGTCGGCCTCGGTGCTGTAGCTGTTCATGAACATGAGCAGCACTTCGTAACCCGTTCCGGAACGCAGGGCCAGCACCTGGCGGGTGATGATATCCAGAAAGTTCATGTTCCCTTTCACCGGCAGCAGGCTTTTCGCGGCGCGGAGTCCCATACTGGTGCCGAGGCCGCCGTTCAGCTTGATCACGGCAATGCTTTTGAGGATGCTCTGCTTGCGGTACTGGATCAGAGTAGAGTGATCGATCACATTAGCCGGGGCGGGCGGATCAATCGCGTCGCGCGAGATCACACCCTGCTGGCCCGACTGAATCTGCTTGTAATAGGCGCTGAAAGTGCGGATCACTCCATCCGCCAAGCCGGCGGCTTTCATTTGTTTGACAAAGAGATTCAACATCCAAAAGATCCTTTCTCTGCTTGGTTATCCTGGCCGCGGGAGACCAAAGCCTCTAGCATGGCCTCATCAACCTCAGTGGGAACAGTGATGTGCCCTTCGCTGGTGTGTTTGGTGTTCCAGGCCTGAACGGTGGCGACAGCATTGGGATTGCGGGCCCAGTTGCGCCGACCCACCCCTCCCATCACATCCCAGGAGAGGGCTGAGCGCACCACCTGGTCCATATATTCGCTGCCGTCCAGCACGATGCCGTTGCCACCGTTGATGGAGCGCCCGATTCCCACTCCGCCGCCATTGGAAAGCACCACCAGGCTCATGCCCCGGGCGATGTTTCCGGCGAAACAGTGGGTGGCCATCTCCGCCATCACGTTGCTGCCGTCGCGGATGTTGGCGGTTTCACGGAAAGGCGAGTCCGTGCCGGAGGTGTCATGATGGTCGCGGCCCAGCATCACGGGGCCGATCCTGCCCTCGCGCACCAGTTGGTTGAATCTCAGCGCGATGCGCACCCGGCCTTCCTCATCGGCGTAGAGGATGCGGGCTTTGGTGCCCACCACCATTTGGTTCGCCGCCGCTTCCGAGATCCAGTGATGATTGTCGCGGTCCATGGCATTGCGGGCGGGGTCGATCAGTTCTTTTGCGGCCTGGTCGGTGATCTCCAGATCGCTGTCCTGGCCACTGAGGCAGACCCAGCGGAACGGCCCGTAGCCGTAATCGAAACAGAGCGGGCCCATGATGTCCTCCACATAGGAGGGAAAGATGAAACCTTCGCTGGTGTTCACGCCGTTGCGGGCGATCTGGGTCGCCCCGGCATCGAAAACCGAGGCCAGAAAGCTGTTGCCGTAATCCCAAAACCGTGCCCCTTTGGCGCAGAGCCTCTGGATCACCCGGAAATGACGGATCAGGGAAGCGTCCACCTCGGTGCGGAAATTAGCCGGATCGGAAGCCAGTAGTTGCCGGCCCTCTTCGAAGCTGTGTCCGGCTGGAGTGTAGCCACCCTCGTAAACGGCGTGGCAGGAGGTTTGGTCGGAAAGCAATTCCGCCTTGATAGCGTGAGCGTCCACAAATTCCAGCAGATCGACAATGTTGCCGTGATAGGCGATGGAGATTGGTTTGCGGATGGCGCGGAACTGATCCACCCAGGCAAAGATCTCGGCCGGATCGCTGGATACGCGGTTCACCCAACCCTGCTGATGCCGGGTGGTGATGCGGCTGGGATCCACTTCAGCGATGATGCCTATCCCACCGGCGATCTCCACCGCTTTGGCCTGCGCGCCGCTCATGCCGCCCAGACCGGAGGAAATGTACAAAACTCCCGCCAGATCGCGGTCGGCGGAGATGCCCAGATATTTGCGGCCGGCGTTCAAAAGCGTGATGAAGGTCCCGTGCACGATGCCCTGCGGACCAATATACATCCAGCCACCGGCTGTCATCTGACCGTAATTGGCCACACCAAGCGCGGTAAGGCGCTGAAACTCTTCCGGATTGTCCCACTTGCCGATCACCAGACCGTTGGTGGAGATCACCCGCGGAGCCTCTTTGCGCGAGGGAAAGAGTCCCAAAGGATGGCCGGACTGAACTACCAGGGTCTGCTCGTCGGTGATCACTTCCAGATACTTTTTGATCAGGCGGTATTGCATCCAGTTTTGGCATACCTGGCCGGTTTCGCCGTAGGTAACCAGTTCATAGGGATACAGCGCGATGTCGAAATCCAGGTTGTTGTCGATCATCACCTGCATGGCGCGTCCCGATACTGAACCCTTGTACTCGTCGATGGGATGGCCCCAGATCCTGCCGGCTGGTCTGTACCGGTATCCGTAGACGCGGCCGGTTGACCGCAGTTCCTGCAAAAACTCAGGGGCCAGACGGGCGTGCAGTTCCGTGGGAACGTAGCGCAGCGCGTTTTTCAGCGCCAAAGTTGTCTCATATTCGCTCAGAGGCATGCCGCGATGCGGCGCGCGCCGATATTGAGGCTCGATCACGGGATCGGGCGGCAGCGCGGGGTCCAATTTTACTTCAAAGACTTTGCCAGAGGGCATTGCAAACCTCGCAGATTCTTTCTTCACGGTCCCTCCGCCCCAAGGTAAGATCATGCTCATCATACTGATGCGGGTTGATCCAGTCTGGTCGGATGCACCGGAACTTTATATTTACTAAGGATACCCGCAAGGCAATTTTTGTCAAGTTAAAAGTTCCACAACCCGCTCAGCGCTCGTGAGTTTTTGTGCTTTATCCGTCACGCTTGCCTTCTGACCAGGCCTTGGTGACCCCAGCCGGAGCGGTCACACGAGCGGGATCGTGAAAGGAAGGCCAAGCGAAAGCGTGAAATGGTGAGAGGGTGATACCTGGCCCTCAATCCAGCGGGGAACAAGCCGGGACCAACTGATGGTAAATCCAGGATAGTGAGTCCTGGCTTCGCCTCCCGCCTGATCCACGCGTCTCAGGCGGGCATTTACCGGGGGAGGAGCGGGTGATTATGTTGAGGGGATAATGTACGAGACTCCATGGATACAGGGGAAGCAGATGGGCCGGCGGTTAAAAACCGCCGGAGATCGTTTTTACCTGAACGCGAATGTTAGGACACGGTGGCTGAAGCCACCGCCTTCCGTCTGTAGCCCTGCAGGTTTTTCTCTACCTGGCTTGGCTTTGAATTATTCCTGCTTGATTGTGATTATCCGCACCCGACTCAATTGGCTATTAGCGCATGGTCTGGCTTCGTATCACCCCACCGGCCAACAAGGCGTCCGGCGAGGACCCCCTCGTCACTGCGTTCCGGAACGACACACGGCGGGAGCTGGGTCAATCCCGGTACAGATCTTATCCGGCCATCCACTGTTTCACCAGGCGGGGCAGGATCTCGCCTGCCGGGCCTTGGTGAAATTCATCGAAGAAATCCAGCCTTTCGGTGGCATTGAGGTTCACAGAGATGGTCTTGGCCCCCAGATAGCGGGCGGTCATGACGAAGCCAGCCGCGGGATAGACCACGCCGCTGGTGCCTACCACCAGGAACACGTCGCAGTTGTGAAGCAGGCTGTCGATCTCCTGCATCCGGTAAGGTAGTTCGCCGAACCAGACAATGTCCGGGCGCAGTTTGCCCCGGCATTTTGGACAAACAGGCAGGTCGGGGCTGGCGTCCACTTCCTCCAGGTACCAGCGGATCTCGCACCCGGTGCAGAGACAGCTGCGGAGGGCGCCGTGCATCTCGATCACGCGGGTGTTTCCAGCCGCGGAATGGAGTCCGTCCACGTTTTGGGTGATGAGGTGGAAATTGTCGCCCAGCCATTCCTCAAGTTTGGCCAGGGCCAGGTGACCGGGGTTGGGGGCGGCCTTTTGGGCCTGATCCCAGCGGTCTTTGTAGAACCGCCAGACCAGCCGCGGATCGCGCCGCCAAGCCTCCGGAGTGGCCACATTCTCCACCTTGTGGTTTTCCCAGAGGCCATTTCCGTCCCGAAAGGTCTTGAGTCCGGATTCAGCGCTGATGCCGGCGCCGGTTAGGACAAGCAGTCGAGTGTCCGGCGATACCCGAATCATTTCATCAGCATCATTTTGCGGGTTAGATCGCGCGCGCCGTTGCTCAGGCGATAGAGATAGATGCCGCTGGAAACCGGGTTTCCGGCGTCGTCGCGGCCATTCCAGACAGCGCTGTGAGCGCCGGCGGGAAGTTCGGCGGCCACCAGGGAGCGCACTTTCTGGCCGCGGAGGTTGTAGATGTCCAGACTGACAGCGGCAGCCGCGGGAAGGTCGAAACGGATGGTGGTGGTGGGGTTGAAGGGGTTGGGATAGTTGCCGTGGAGGTCAAAACTGAAGTTCTGCACCAGATCTTCGGCAGGGCTGTTGAAATCGCTTTCCACATACATATCGTCGATGTACCAGCCTTCGCCGCCCACATAACCGTCGGAACCAAACACGAAGCGGAATTTCGCCATGCCGGTGAAATTGGCGATGTCGAATTCGGCCGGGGTCCAGTCGAAGCTGCCGGAATAGACTCCGGTATTGGCGGTAAAGGGAGACGCGGCGTTGTTGTAGATCCGGTGGGGGTAGCCGCCGACGGGGGTGATCTGGGTCCAGGGTCCGCCATCCACCGAGATCTGTACCATGCCTCCATCCCAAGCGTAGATGGGATTGTCGTGGGCTTCGGCGTCCATCCAGTGGTGGAAGAAAAGACGGCCGTTCTGGCCCAGGGGGATCTCCGGGCTTTCCAGTTCACCGTAGGCGGAACCGGAATACTCAGCTGCTCCGGAGCCTCCGAATTTCATCGACCACGAGCCACCCGGGGTGCTGTTGCGGGAACTTTCGCGGTGCCACTGATTCACGAAATTGGTGAGCGGGGCGAGGCTGGTCCAGCCATTGGAATCGTTTTCGAAAGTGTATTGCTGGTTGCCAATGTAGAGTACGAAACTCCCTTCCAGGGTGTTGCCGTTTTCCGCGCCGAGCATGTAGCCGATGGTCACGGAACTGCCGATGGGAGCTGCGGGTGAGACCAAGGCGCTGAAGACGTTTTCGTAGAGGGTGAAGCTGCCGGGGCCAACCGGGGCAAGCACCGCTTCGAAGGCTGAGAGAGTAAGGCTGGGATCATCGCAAAACAAGATCAGCAGAGGACTGTAGGCGTGGCCGGAACCGCTGTTGCTGATGATCAGGTTCAAAGCGGGATTGTCGCCGGGCAATACCTGGGGAGTGGCGTTCACGAACTGATAGGTGTCCAGATGCAGCTCAGGAGCGTTCAGGATGAGGGCCGTGGGGGTGGTGGAGCTGTAGGAATCGAAGCTGGCTTGGAAATTCATGTAGGCGATATGGTTATCGGGGTAATTGCCCTGGATCCTGATCTGGAAAAAGCCGTTGATGGTGGTGGAATCAGCCGTTGCCAGGGCGTCGAAGCCGTGGGAACTGCTGAGCACTTGAATGTTGGGGGAGTTGCTCACCAGATTCAGGGTTCCCGGGCTGGTTTGGTCAACCAATCCCACGTTTTTAACGGTCACGTTCAGGCCGATGACTTCGCCGGTGTGGAAAAGGCCATCAGTGTCCAAATACTGCACCTGGGTGGCCACAATGTAAGGCTGGTTGCTGGCCTGGACAGTGATCACACCATGGTAGGCGATGAAATCGGCCGCGACAATGCTGACAGCGAAATCGCCGGGGGTGAGGCTGGCATCGAGATTGATGCCGATGAGGCCAGTGGCGTCGGCAGTGGCTTCACAGAGGATGTCGTTGCCGCTTTTCAGGCGCAGGGTGGCGCCCGGAGCGTTGGTTTGCACCTGATAGTTGTTGAGGCCAACGGTCCAGTAGGTGGGAAGCTGGACGCTCATTTGCTGCGGGGTGTCGCCCCAGACCATCAGGCCGGGATCGCCCAGCAGGTTTGTTTCGTAGGTAACCCAATACATCACGGGGGAGTTCTGGATGTAGGGGATGTTGTCAATTTTGGCATCCACCAGGGTGAAGCCGAGTTCGCGGATGTTTTCTCCGAAGATGGCGTCGATGTACTGGCGGTTGATCTTCTGGGAAGCGCCATCGGTGGATCCCTGCATTCCCCATCCGTAACGGGAGTGGGCGATCATGGCCACGGCCGCAGTGGGTAAGGAGGTGAATTTTTCGGTGATGCAGTCGGCGGTGTAGTCGCCGTAATTGGTGTCGCGGTTGTCGAAGGACCCGGCGTAGCAGCCCTGGGTGAAGATGATGGAGAGGTTGTGGTTGAGGCCGTCGTTGGTGATGCTGGTGGCGGTAACGTTGTTATTGGACATTCTCATGGTATAGGTGGTGGCGGAATGGCCGAGGTGGTTCACGAGGTTGGGACCGTTGCTTAGCAAAGGCCGGAGCTGGCTCCCGGTCCAGGATTCAGCTGCGCCGTAGGTGCGGTCATACATGGTGCTGATGTTCCAGGAAGTGGGCACTCCCACGGTGGTGTAGCCGTTGGCGGAACTGCCGCCTATCATTTCGTCCATGTAGTCGCCGCCCCAGGTGGGACCGTCCCAGAGCCATTCGCCCACAAAGAGGGCTGTGGTGGCTTCGGAGATCACAGGCTCATTGAGGTAGTGCTGGGTTTTGGTGATGAAATTGGCGATCTCGGCATCGGAATTGTAGCAAACGCGGCCGAGGGAAAGTTCCGGCACCAGGTCGGTTTCCATGTGTTCGCCCCAGTAGCTGTCGCCGTCGTTGTTCCAGTTTCCGTCCAGGCAGCTGTAATACATGTCCGCGGGGATGTCGTTATCCACCTGGCTGCCGCTGCCCATGTTCACATAGAAGCCGCGATGGGGTATCACGTCGGTATCCCCGGCCAGCAGAACGTGCTTCAGGGGATTGGTGTTGTAGATGTCAATTATATAGTTGCGGATCTTTTCCTGGGTGTCGGCCCCGGCAGTTTGCGAGGTGATCTCCTGCACGGATTTCAACAGCACGTTCTGGCCGCGTTCTTCATACAGGGTTTGGAAGGGCTGCCACTGGGCCAGTTTGGCTTCATCGTATATCACGAGGTAATCCCAGCCGGTGGTGCGGTGGTCATAACGGGGCAGCGCGTCAGCGTTGTCCACTGCTTTCAGCAGATACCCGAAGGTGGCAAAGTCCTGCTTCAAAAGCTGCAAAGAAGCCGCGGCGCGTGCTGTGGTTGTGGTTTTCACCCGCAGGCTCAGCTGGCGGTAAAAGATCAGTTCGTTGTTCAGGGGATCGTAGCTGAAAGGGCAAATCGCGCTGAAATTGACTGGATGACCAGCCAGGAACTGGGTGTTGAGGCCATTGTGCGGGGTGGCCGGATAGGGGTTGGCGCTTCCGTAAATGGTTTGGTCCGGGGCCTGTCTGGGATGGATCACCGGGCTGGACAGCGGGTATTGCGGCTGCAGCGGGGCCACCGGAAAAGTGAGGGCCAGAGTCTGGGGGGAGCTAAGCTCCACCTGGATGTCCACGGCTTCTTCACCCGCGGGGAGCAGGATCTTGGTGCCAAACCACGGCAGGTCCGGGCTGCCGGGAGTTCCCCAACTCTGCGCTCCATCCAGTTTCAGATGACTGTATTCTGTGGAGGTCGTGAGTTCAGGCTCGTTCAAAGTGTAAGAATAAACCACATCTGCGGCGAGGGCCGCAAGGCCTGCCACCAGGATCAGGGTTAAAAGTAGATGCTTCATATCCGCCAACTTGTTTAGATTTATTTACGGTTAAAGGCATGCAAGCGTCATTCCAAAGCTTGATATTTTTGTCCATCAGAAGCTGAGCTGAAGATTCTGCTTGACTATTATCCGCCATATTGGTAAAAGGAAACAAATACATTTTCCCGGGAGGAAAAATGGCCATCAACAAGAAACAAAAGACCGCCATCGGTGGCGTGATAGGGGCTGTGTTATTGGCCGGATTGGGCTATCTGGGAATAAACGGGTTGGGCACCCCCAACCAGTTCACATCGCCCACGGGCCAGCTTCTCACCACTGAAAACCTGCTCAGCAACGTCACCGGGCAAAACCAAACGGTCTATGTGACCAAGTCCGGCGATAAGTACCATCTGGAAGGATGCCGCCATCTCCGCCTGCGCTCCAAGATCCCGATTTCGATAGCCAATGCCATCGAGGAAGGTTATGAACCCTGCAAAACCTGCAAACCAGACCAGGAGATAAACTACAACCCCCTTCCCAGCTACCCCCAATCCACTGTGCCACAAGGAAACACCACTCCGCCGCAAGATCAAAAACCCTCAAGCTCCACCCGCAAAAATTCCGAACCGATAGTTGACGACCCGGATTGAACAATCAGTTAACTGCTCAGAATATGGGGTTGAGTGATCAACCCCGTTTTTTTCTGAAACCTTATCCCGGCTTCCATAATGAAACGGACATTGGCAGCACATTTTCATTGACAGGAATTCCGGCCGGGGTTATTTGGAGCCAGGTGTCCTGATCGCTGTTTTAAGGCACTTTCTGAACCTTGGCGCAAGGCTTGGGTTGTTGCCCGGCGTTTGACGGGAGACGGGAGAATTGAACAATGAAACACATTTATGTCGTTACGGGTGCGGCAGGTCATTTGGGCAGCCACGTGGTGAAGGAGTTGCTGGACCGCAGCGAGGAAGTTCGCGCTTTTGTGCTGCCCTGGGAGAAGGTGCCATCCTACGTTGACCACAACCGCCATCTGCTTACCCGTTTCGCAGGCGACGTGCGTTATCCCCAAACCCTGGACCAGCTGTTCGAATCCGACGAACCGGCGGAGTTCACTTTGATCCACTGCGCGGGGCTCATCACGATCAGTCTGGGAAAGGATCCCCGGGTTTACGCCGTGAATGTGGAAGGCACGGCCAACGTGATTGCCGCCTGCCGCAAACACGATGTTCGCAGGCTTGTCTATGTGAGTTCCGTGCATGCCATTCCGCTGCTGCCGCGGGGGCAGGTTATGCGGGAGGTTTCCTTTTTCAGTCCCGACCGGGTTATAGGTTACTATGCCAAAACCAAAGCCCTGGCCACCCAGCAGGTCCTCGAGGCAGCCAGATCCGGCTTGGACGCCCTGGTGGTGCATCCTTCCGGGATCATTGGGCCGAACGCCCAGCAATCAGGGAACATCGCCCAGATGATCAGCGCTTTTCTGAAAGGAAGCTTCCGCGCCGTGATCAAGGGCGGATACGATTTTGTGGACGTGCGGGACGTGGCGTCGGGGATCATTGCGGCAGCGGACAAGGGCAAGGCCGGCGAGTGCTACATCCTTTCCAACCGATGGATCGGCATGGGTGAACTGCTGGACGAGCTGGCCGAGTGCAGCGGACGCCCCAAACCCCGGATCCATCTGCCGCTCTGGGTCGCCAAGGCAGTGGCCCCCTGCGCGGAGCTATACTACAAACTGGCCCGCAAAGCACCGTTTTTCACTCTCTATTCGCTGCACACGATCTCCAACAACAGCCTTTATTCAAACGCCAAGGCCGTGGCGGAACTCTCTTTCAAAACGAGGTCGCTCAACGAAACTGCCAGAGATATCGTGAAAACCATGGCGGGGAGCCTGACCAGGAAGAGATAACCTTCGCTTCCGGCGCAGCATTTCCGTTAGTGACCTTGAGTCTGTGCTGATTTCCATCGGGATCACCACAGGCATCGCCTTTTTGCCACCTGTCCCCTGCGGAGGAGCGAAGTGGTGCCCCTTTGGCCATTAAGGCCATTTCCCGGGGCCCGGACGCGCCTCCCGCCTAATAGCCGCGTTTGATGCGATGATCAGGCGGGGAGCGTGGGAGGGGAATGGAAGCGAGCGCTCAAGGCGTGGCTGACAAGACATGGCGGTGGGTAAGCATTGCTGTCGCCTCCAGGCTTTACCCTCCCGGTTTGGAAGTGAGCCCGGAAAAAATCAACGGGCAGGGCAAGGTACCTGGATCTGGTCAAGCTGCCCTGCCCGGATGGCGATTGATCAAGCCGCCCAGGGCGGAGCCGCAAAAGTCAGTTTTGAACAAAAGTCTTGACGATTTGGCCGGGCTCAGATGTTTGGTTTGAAACCTTGAATAAAGGTACAAAAGCGCTTCAAACAGCAGGGAAAAGTCTCCAAACTGGGTGATGGCGCTCAGCAAAACGCATATTATTGAATTAGGGAGCATAGATCAATGAAAAAGTACTCCTGGATGACGCCTGTATCGGTACTTCTCTTCGTACTGATAACACTGGCCTTCCTGTCACCGCTGGTGATCCCCAAGGGCATCAGTTGGCCGATCAAACAGAAGCTGAACCTTGGTTTAGACCTTAAGGGCGGCACCCAGATCGTCCTGGCTGTAAAGGACGACAAGCTGCCGGAGGCAGATCGGGCAGATGCCGTAAAAAACAACATTGAGATCATTCGCAACCGCATCGACCAATTCGGTATCGCGGAACCGACGATCCAAAAGATTGGCGAGAGTGATATCCTGGTGCAGTTACCCGGCGTGAAAGACCCCGCGGCAGCCGAGAATCTGGTTAAGCAATCGGCTGTGCTGCAGTTCAAACTGGTGGCAAACGGCGAAGATTCTGAACGTTTTCTCACCCAGCTGGACCAGATCATTCAGGCCAACCTGTCGCGGTTTCCTGCCTTGGCGAAATTGGACGCTGAGATCAAAGCCTTGGACAAGAAGGATACTTCCGTTGAGGATAGTCTGGATGCCGCTTCGGGCATCTTCCGGTCGCTGATCACGACCTCTGATAGGGATTACGCCGTTCGTAACGATGATGTGGAGGTCTTTCGCGCATTGCTTCAGGACACCACCTTCGTGAACCTTAAACCCAAGGGTTACGATCTCGCACTGGAAAGCTTCGACGAAACCAAGAAAAAGAATGAGGAACCCAAGGTTGTCTATGTGCTGAAGTCCGCCGTGGAAGTTCAGGGCACCGACGTCGACGGGGCCAGCATGGAAATAGGGTCTTCCGACAGCAGCAATCCCCAGATGGCAGGGAAACCATATATCTCCCTTACTTTTACTCGCCAGGGCGCCCGCAGGTTTGCCAATGTCACCGGCGACAACATTAAGGAAAGACTGGCCATCGTGGTTGACAACGCAGTTTATTCTGCACCGATGATCCAGGATCGGATCCCCGACGGAAAAGCCACCATCACCGGTATTTTTACCACCGAGGAAGCCCGGTCACTGGCCATCCTGTTGAACAACGAGAGTCTGACCGCTCCTATCGAGCTCAAGAATTCGAACCAGGTTTCGGCAACTCTGGGAACCGACAGCATCAAGAGCGGCCTCATCGCCGGTTTGATGGGTTTGCTGGCCGTCATGGTGTTTATGGTGTTCTTTTACAACCTCTCAGGTTTGGTAACCGATTTCATCCTGATCTTCAACGTGGGCTTCATTCTTGCCGCGATGACGATCTTTGGCGGAACGCTCACCATGCCAGGTATCGCCGGTATCATTCTGTCGATCGGTATGTCGGTGGATGCCAACGTGCTGATCTTTGAACGCATCCGTGAGGAACTGGCGGCGGGAAAATCTCCCCGCTCCGCCACCGACTCGGGATTCAAACGCGCCTCGGTAACCATTTGGGATTCAAACATCACCACGATCATCGCCGCCTTCGTGCTCTATCAGTTTGGCACTGGCCCGGTGAGGGGTTTTGCCCTCACCCTTACGATCGGTATTGTCGGTTCCATTTTCTGCGCATTGGTTTTCTTGCGTTTCCTGATGGACAAGTTGATGCTCAGCGGCAATAAAAAGACGCTTAGCATTTAAGGAGTTAATGATGAGAGTATTACAGAATGCCAACTTCCCCTTCGTCAAATCCAGACGTATAATCTACATCATCTCTGCCTTGGCCCTGATCGCGGCAATCGCAGCCATCATAATAAGCGGGTTAAATTGGAGTACGGATTTCACCGGCGGCGTGAGTGCTATAATCAATATGCAGCCCAAGGACGCAGGCGTGAAAGCCCTGAATATCGACCAACTCCGCGATGTCATCCGTGCAGGCGGATTCAAGGAATCAGAGATCCAGTTCATCGGTAACCCCAGCGACGCGACCTTCCAGATCAAGGTTGAGGGCAGCAATGCCGTGCAGATCAAGGACCGGATACTGGAACTCCTTTCCACCAAGTTGGAAGACTACACAAAGGGACGCGACCTGCAAAACGACGTGCTGCGTGAAGTTAACACCGTAGGCGCCAAAGCGGGCGCGGAAATGCGCACCAACGTGATAACCGCAGTGCTGATCGCCCTGCTGTTGATGATCATCTATATCTGGATCCGCTTTGAATTCACCTTTGGACTCATGGCCATCATAGCGCTGTTCTTCAACGTTGTCTTGGTGGTGGGTGTCTTTGCTCTGACCGGAAAAGAGATCACAATGCAGATCATTGCCGCTCTGCTCACGATTGTGGGTTATGCAATCAACGATACCATCGTGGTCTTCGACAGGATCAGGGAAGATCTGAAAATCTATCGCAAGGATCCTCTGGACACGATCTTTAACCGGGCCATGAACAGCACTCTGAGCAGAACTGTCATAACCGGGGGCTCCACCCTCCTCACGGCTTTCGCCCTCTACTTCTTTGGGGGGGCCGTTATCCACGATTTCGCTCTGGCAATTATTTTAGGCATTGTGATCGGCACGCTTTCATCGATATTTATCGCCAGCAACCTGGTTTTGGATACGATGAAAACCACTCATCAGGAAAAGCAGTCGATCAAGCATCTAACCAAGAAGTAAAAAATATTTGGAACAACATAAAGCCGCCTTCCCTGGCGGCTTTTTGTTTGGAGTGCATAATCTGTTGTAAGGAAACAAAGGCGACTAATGGAAGAAAATTTGCATTGACAGCAAGGCAGGGGTTTTCATCATGGTCAGTAAAGCGAACTCAGGTGTAAATTATGAAACATAGAATAATAAGTATCTTTAGCTTGCTGCTCTTGGTTGCCGTACTCTGCGGAGACGATCTCAAAGACAACCAGAAGAAACTGGACAAGATCCAGAAAGACATGCAGGCAGCTCAGAAAAAGATCGAGCAGAACGAATCCCGCAAGAAAAAGAACGAGACAGAGATTAGCAACAACCGCCGCGCCAAGCAACGCACGGATGTGGAACTGCGCCGCACCCAGGAAGTTGCCCGCGAAAAACTGCAATCCCTGAACTCGGTGAAAACCGAACTCCGCACCGTTGAGGAGCAGATCCGCGATCTGCGGGCGGCCCAGATCACCCAGCTGGACAAGATGGTCCGCGTATCCCGCCGTAACAAGAGCCTCAAGCTGGTCCACAGGGATGAGCATTGCCTGGCCATCCTTGCCGCCCAGACCAAGAATAAACTCAACTACTTGGGCGACGTGCAGAGTGAACTCACCGTCGAGCAGAATCAGAAAGGCCAGGAATACAGTCTGGCCAACAGTGATTTCCAGGCCAAATCCTCCACCAGCCAGACCTTGGCCAACAATGTAAAAAATCTGGAATCCCAGCAGTCCAAGCTCAGCAAGGAACAAAAAAATCTACAAAACCAGATCGCCAAGCTGAAAAAGGACGCTTCCAAGCTCGAAGCGCTGATCGCGAACCTTACTTCCAAACCCAAACCCAAGGATCAGGAACCCGCGTCCTACAAATTCAGCGCGCGCAACATCTCCTGGCCGCTGAAAGGGCGCATCATCCGTAGTTATGGCCAGGAAACTCGCGCCTACGGCACTTCCGTGGTGAGCAACGGGATCGACATCGCCACGCCGGAATATACCACAGTAGCGGCCGCCGACGCAGGAGTGGTGGTCTATTCGGGATCCTACGGCGGACAGGGCAAGCTGCTGATCATCGATCACAAAAACGGCTTTTTTACTGTTTACGCTTACAACAACGATCTGCTGGTATCCACCGGCTCCAACGTCAAGAAAGGCCAGGCCATCGCCAAATCCGGCATGACCGGCTCAGCCAGCGAACCCTCGCTGCACTTCGAGGTGCGCAAAGACGGCAAGGCCGTCAATCCGCTGTCATATTTGGAATAGGGAAGAGGAGGTAGTCCTTGGTCCTGTTGAAACAACCTTCCGTTCGGAAACTGGAAAAAGTGATCCTGGGCGGCGATTTTAAAAACAAGACCATCCTCCATTTCACGGGCGGGATGTATGGCATAGGCTGCACGGTATCGTCGTTGGAAGCCATAGAGCGGATACTCAAACTCAAGGGACGCGACGCCGTCAAGGGCCTGATCGTTCTGATCCCGCATCTGGACTGGTTCGCGTACGAAGGGATAGCTGTTCCGGAGAGGATCGTACCCCTGCTGGAACAATACTGGCCGGGCAACCTTACGGTGGTGTTCAAATGCGACGACGCGCGTTTCCAGCATCTGGCCGTGGACGGTAAAGTTGCCTTCAGAGTTCCGGATGACGCCCTCCTGCGAATATTGATCGAGATGCTGGGAGAACCGCTTATCAGCACCAGCGTCAACCACGCCAGCCTGCCTCCGGAAAATGATCTCAAACGCCTCACCGGAATGTACGCCAATTGGTTCGATTACGGCTTCGTGCCCGCCAAAGTTAGCGTGGACTACGACGCTCAGCCCTCCACCATCGTGGAATACGTAGCCAGCCGGGAAAGCCAAAACCAGAGCGGCTTGGATGAACTTAGATGCCTGCGTGAGGGCTCCATTCCTTTTCACGGGATCAAAAGATCCTTCACCATCCCCACCATCCTCTTCGTTTGCACGGCCAACATCTGCCGCAGCCCCATGGCTGAAAAACTTTTCAATCACTACATTCGGGAGGCCGGGATCAACTACATTGGCGATTCCTGCGGCCTCTTTCCCGGCGGCGAGCCCATCTCCGCTGGATCGCTGCAATTGCTTTTGGAGAAAGGCATCCTCGAAGCTCAGGAACACTATTCCAAACAATTCACACCGGACATGATCAGCGGCAGCCGCTTGGTGCTTACCATGGAGGAACGCCAGCGCGATTTCCTGCGCGGCAACGCTCCTAACAGCAGCGCCAAGATCCTCACCTTGAACGAGTATCTGGGCGAACCGGGCGACATCGGCGACCCCTACGGCTCGGACATCGACAATTACCGCAAAACTTACGAGATCATCGACGACCGGGTCAAACGCTTGATCTCCAAACTGCGTACCCAGGCCAATCCCGCGTGACAACATGAAAGAAACTATTACCAGCGAACTGATCGCCCAACACGGCCTTTCGATAGATGAATACGCCCAGATCGAAAAGATCCTGGGCCGGACCCCCACCTACGTGGAACTGGGGATCTTCAGCGTGATGTGGAGCGAACACGCCAGCTACAAGAATTCCATCAGGCTGATCAAAACTCTGCCCCGGGAGGGAAAGTTCCTGCTGGCCAAAGCCGGTGAGGAAAACGCCGGGGTGGTGGACATCGGCGACGGCCTGGCCATCTGTTTCAAGATCGAAAGCCACAACCATCCCTCCGCTTTGGAGCCCTATCACGGCGCGGCCACCGGAGTGGGCGGAATCCTGCGCGACATTTTCACCATGGGGGCCAGGCCGGTAGCGGCGCTGAATTCCCTGCGCTTCGGCGATCCCCGATCACCCCGCACGCGCCATCTGATCAGCGAAGTGGTGCGCGGCATCGCCGATTACGGCAATTGTTTCGGTGTGCCCACCGTGGGCGGCGAAGTCTTTTTTGATGAAGCTTACGAAGGCAATCCGTTGGTGAACGCCATGTCCGTGGGTGTGCTGCGTCACGAGGACCTGGCCCGTTCCGCCGCCTCCGGGATCGGCAATCTGGTGGTCTATGTGGGCGCTAAGACGGGCCGCGACGGCATTCACGGCGCCACCTTCGCCTCCGTGGATCTCAGCGCGGAATCAGCTGAAATGCGCACCGCCGTTCAGGTGGGCGATCCCTTTTACGAAAAACTCCTGCTGGAAGCCACTTTGGAAGTGATCCAGGCTGGTCTGGTGGTGGGAATCCAGGACATGGGTGCCGCCGGGCTTACCTGCTCCAGTTCCGAGATGGCCGGCAAAGGCGGAGTGGGCATCGAGCTCGACCTCGAACACGTTCCCATCCGCGAAACCGGGATCACGCCCTACGAGATCATGCTCTCGGAATCCCAGGAGCGGATGCTGCTGGTCGTTGAACCCCCGAACCTCGATGCGGTGCGGGAGGTCTTTCACAAATGGGACCTCGATGCCGTGGTGATCGGCCGGGTGACGGGTGACAAACTTCTGCGGGTGCGGTTGCGGGGCGAAGTTTTAGCCGAAATTCCCGCCGAAACCCTGATTTTGGGAGGCAGCGCTCCTGTTTACGAGCGTGAACAGCGGGCCCCCGTGCGTCCCCCGGACCCAGATCCGGAAAGTTTTCCCCCGCCCGCGGACTGCGGCAAAGTCCTGCTGGATCTGCTTGGAGAACCCAACATCGCCTCCAAACGAGAGATCTATTCCCAGTATGACCACATGGTGCAGATCGGCACCAGGGTGGAACCCGGCAGCGACGCCGCAGTGATCGCCATCAAGGGTACGCGCAAAGCCATCGCGCTAGCCACGGACTGCAACGCCCGCCATTGCTGGCTGGATCCCTTTGAAGGGGCCAAAGGCGCAGTTGCCGAAGCCGCCAGGAATGTTGCCTGCAGCGGCGGCCGGCCGATCGCCGTGACCAATTGCCTCAATTTTGGCAATCCCTACAATCCCGAAGTCTACTTTTCCTTCGCCGAAGCCATCCGGGGAATGGGGGAGGCCTGCCGGGCGCTGGAAACCCCAGTTACCGGCGGCAACGTTTCTTTTTACAATCAAAGTCCCGCCGGGGCGGTTTATCCCACCCCCGTGATCGGCATGCTGGGCTTGCTGGAAGATATCTCGCACGCCACCACCCAGTGGTTCAAGCGTCCTGGCGACCTCATCGCCCTGCTGGGCCAACCCTGCGCCTCGTTGGGCGGCTCGCAATACCTCAAAACAGTTTTCGGAGTTGTGGCCGGACCCGCTCCCCGGGTTGATCTGGAGGCTGAAAAGCGGCTGATCGAACTGCTGTTGGAACTCAGTTCAAAAAAAACTATCGCTTCGGCCCACGACGTATCCGAGGGCGGTCTGCTGGTTAGCCTGGCCGAAAGCTGTTTCCAGCCGGACCAGCGCCTCGGAGCGAAGATCGCTTTCAAACCAACCCACTCCGTAGCCGCGGAATATTTCGGCGAAGGCCAGGGCCGTGCGGTGATCAGCTTTGACCACTCGAGTCTGGACGCGGTTGTCCAACTCTGTAGCAAACATGCAACTCCCCTGCTGCTGATCGGGGAAGTTGCTTCCGGCCGTGAATTCGCTG
The DNA here is from genome assembly GCA_964631015.1 of uncultured Candidatus Cloacimonadota bacterium. Classification (GTDB taxonomy): domain Bacteria; phylum Cloacimonadota; class Cloacimonadia; order Cloacimonadales; family Cloacimonadaceae; genus Syntrophosphaera. Next base: position 24,081 of record CAZVXH010000010.1, read on the forward strand.
TCAATAATGTTGTTAACCTGGACCCGGAGGACATGTACCGGTCCTGGATCAATGGGCTGAAGTTAAACTAAGGAGAAGGAGATGAAAATGAATTTCCTCTTTGGTCACGTCTTCTGGGGTATTTTATTGCTGCTTTGGGGCATATCGCTGATCCTCAGGGGCTTCAACATTGTCAATCTTCCTCTGGTGAAGATCTTCATCGCCGTCATCATAATCCTCTTCGGCGTCAAACTGCTGTTGGGAGGTTGGGGCGGAAACAGCGGTGAAAACCATCGCGGCAGCATCCTGACTGCCGGGACTAACGAGTACAACTCTGTTTTTGGTTCCCAAACCATCGATCTCACCAGTCTGGATCCCAATTCCCATCCTTTGGAGATCACCGCAATCTTCGGCTCTTCATTTGTGAAGCTGCCCAACGACATCGATTTCGAGATCCAGCCCACGGCTATTTTCGGCTCGGCCAGCGTGCCGCCCAAACCCCAGCTCACTGTTCCACCGGCTGGAAACGTCAAGATCGAGGCCAACGCCATCTTTGGCAGGGTGGAATTTGTGTACAAAGATCCCTCCCGCAACGGATATCGTCCCGCGGCACCTGATTCGACCAAGGGAGCGTCCTCTGATTCGTTGTAATAAACTGCTGGTCGCCCTTCCGGCCTTTCTTTTATTAAGCATCGCCATGCTGCCCGGGAAGGGGCTGGGCTACGTGTTCAGCGGCGGCGGAGCGAGGGGTTTTGCCCAGTTGGGCATGCTCAAGGTACTCGAGGAAGAGGGCATTTATCCGGACCATGTGATGGGTTCAAGCGTTGGTTCCGTCTTGGGCGGACTGTACTCTTTGGGCTACACTGCCGCGGAAGTGGAATCCCTGATGGTCACCATCGATCTTGGTGACATCATCGACGAACGCCAGGCCCGGTCCGACCTCTATCCCGGCGCCAAGCGCTGGCCCAGCTACGGGAATCTGCGTCTCGCGCTCAGTCCCAAAGGGATGCCGCAGCTTCCGGCGGGCGCCATCACCGGGGCCAAGATCGATCTCGCCCTGGCCCGGCTGTTCATGCCGGCCTCAGCCTACCGCGATTTTTCCCGGATGCCGGTCAACTTTGCCGGACTCACCATCGACATGCACACCGGCGAGTTGGTGATCCACCGCGAAGGCTCGCTGGAACAAGCTGTCCGCGGTGCCGCCACCGTTCCCGCCTTGATCGGACCTTATGTCTTCAACGGCCGTTCCCACATCGATGGCGGCCTGCTGCAAAACCTTCCTGTACCGCAGGTGATTGACCTCGGCGCGGACAAGATCCTCGCCCTGAAGATCAATACTTCGCTGCGGGGAGCCGATCCCAAGAACATGTTCGGGATCCTTAATCACATCATCAACATCTCGATGCACACCAGTATCGACCCCAACGTTGAGCTCTGTGACCTCATTCTGGAACCCAACCTCACCGGGATCGGCAACCTGGCCTACCCCAAAGCACATGCCATCGCGAAGATCGGGGAGGACTACGCCCGCGCCAATATCGGGGTGATCCGGGCTTTTCGCGATTCTCTGTTGGCTGAGGGCTATGTTTTCACCAAGCCGGAGCGGATCACCGAACTCACTTCGGTGCCGGTTCGCGAGATCGTTACCCGGGGTAACAACCGCGTACCGGCTGCCCAAATCATCGCCTGGTCCAGGCTGCGCGCCGGTACGGAGTACCTTCCGGACGAGATCCTGAACGCTTGCAGCCGGGTCTGGAATTCCCAGAAATTTCACACCGTCTATCCCGTGCTTGAGCCGCTGGACAGCGGTTACAGGGTGGTCCTCTACGTGCGTGAACGCGAACCTCGCTACCTCCATCTGAACACCAGCTATTCCTCTGAGGAGAAGTTCAGCCTGGGCGCGGCGGCGGAGTTCAACGATCTTCTGCTGCCTGATTCCAGACTGCTGGCCGGATTCACTCTCGGCGGCAGGAACGAACTCAACCTGGATTTCGTAAAAAACTTCGGCGACTTCGACGCCCCCTACCTACGTCTCTATCCCTATATTCGCCAAAACCGCGTCTACCGCTACGATGAAAACGATCAAAGAACCGCCAGCCTCGACTCACTCGAATACGGAGTGGTTCCCGGCCTCGGCTTTTTCGCGGACCAGCTTTTCAGCCTGGAGGCCTTCGCTTACCTTTCCCGCTCCAGAACAACCGGCTACACTCCCGCTGGTCTGAACGACAGCGGCTGGCAGAACGATTCCGGGCTGGGCTTGAAGCTTTACCATGAAAGTCTGGACACGGATGTCTTTCCCCGCTCCGGAGCCCGGGTTTTTGCCAAGACCGAGCTTGCCCCCTGGAACGCCGTCAGCTCCAAGAACTACGCCCGCCTCACCGCCAACCTGGATGTTTACGCGCCTCTGGCCAAATTTCTCTCCCTGCGCGCCGGTCTCGCTTACGGCACCCATTTTGGCAACCACGCGGACAACCCCACGGACCTGATCAGTTTTGGTGGCGCGGAGGGATTTGCCGGCTATCAGAGGGATCAGGCCCCCTCCGCCGAATACAAATACGGCACCCTCGGCGCGGTCTTTGAACCCTTGAACAAGCTCTTTCTGGAAACCGGAGCCCAGGCCCTCAACATCGCCGGAAACAATGACTGGAGCCTCGACCAGAGCCTCCTCTTCAGCTATTACGCCAGCCTGGGCTACAGCAGCCCGGTGGGCCCCTTGGGCATCAAATTCGCCCTTAGGGAAGACGGCAAAACCAACTTCTTCTGCCATATCGGATACACCACCGACCTCTTCTCGTTCTCGCGCAAATAGGTTCGCGGCTCACCCCATTGTCGTGGACAGCGCTTCCCATAGCTCCGCGAAGTATCTTCAGGGTGCCAAAGCGAGTGGGTGGGAGCAACACACCCGTCTCATGGTAAGATAAAGCAGCGTGTCATTCCGAGCCCTACTGCGATGTGCCGGCATGTCGGAACTGCTGAGCTTGCAGACGCCGTTAACCCCAGCGCCACAACTACATAGACGATACACGGCGGCTTCAGCCACCGCTAAAACCCTTGACCCGCCCTGAGCCCTCTCCCATTTGCCCCTTGTCTGCCTCCCGTATACCTCCCCATTAACAGGCGGGTTGTTATCGGGAAGTCAATGAGAGGCGAATGAGAAAGGGCTTAGGACGGGACCTGCACGAAGTTCCGAAACATCTGCGGAATCTTCTTATGCGCTCCAATTATAGTGGGTAACAATCAACCGCTTGTCCAGCGAAAAAAGGCAAAAGAGTAAGGTCGTGGAGCGGAAAGTCGACTTCCCCGCCGACCAAGCTATGGGGGAGCTGTCTTTTCGGCTCTCTTTCACACTTGGTGGGTGGGGTAAGGGCACCTTGATCAAGTACCATGAAGTGGGCTGCCGAAATCTTTTCGGCAGAGACAGCAAACTGGCTAAAGCGAGCTCAGCTATTGTGGCAAACGGATTTCGCCACCCCAAATCTGTGGTTCGACCAGCCCTACCCACTCGATTTGAAAGTGAGCCTGTAAATACGCAAGGTTGAGTCTTCCCTCGGACAGCAACAGAATAGGTAAGCTACTTCTTTTCCAGCTCCGATATCTTGTCCCGCAGTTCGGCGGCGCGTTCGAAATCGAGTCGTGAAGCGGCGCGCTTCATTTCTTTTTGGAGCAGAGCCAGCAGCTTGTCGCGGTTGTCCAGATCCAGATACTGGTAGAAATCCTCTTTGTCGGGTTTTTCCTCTTTGGGTTCGCCTTTGTCGATGGAGGCGTATCCTTCGGCGATGGCGGTGGACTGCATGATCTGGTCGATGGTTTTACTGATGCTTTGGGGTGTGATCCCGTGTTCCTGGTTGTAGCTCAGTTGTTTGGCGCGGCGGCGGTTGGTTTCGTTGAGGGTGGTCTGGATGGCGTCGGTGATCTCGTCGGCGTACAGGACCACCTTGCCGTCAACGTTGCGGGCGGCGCGTCCGGAGATCTGGATGAGCGAGCGGGCGGAGCGGAGGAAGCCGGTTTTGTCGGCGTCGAGAATGGCCACCAGCGAGACTTCGGGGAGGTCGAGCCCCTCGCGGAGGAGGTTTACGCCCACGATCACGTCATATTCGCCAAGTCGGAGTGAGCGGATGATCTGGGCGCGTTCGATGGAATCGATGTCGCTGTGGAGGTATTTGGCCTTGATCCCGGCATTTTGGAGATAAACGCTGAGGTCTTCGCTCATGCGTTTGGTGAGGGTCATCACCAGCACCTTGTGGTTTTTGGCAATGCGCTCACGGATCTGGGTGATGAGGTCGTCCACCTGATTGCGGATGGGTTTGATCTCAATTTCTGGGTCCAGCAGGCCGGTGGGGCGGATCACCTGTTCCACGATCTCGCCGCTCGTGAGTTCCAGTTCATAATTGGCAGGTGTGGCGGAGACGAAAACAACGTTGCGCAGGTAGGATTCGAATTCATCGAAACGCAGAGGGCGGTTGTCGAAGGCGGAGGGGAGGCGGAAACCGTAGTCGACGAGGTTTTTTTTGCGGGTGTAGTCGCCGCCGTACATACCGTGCACTTGGGGGATGGAGACGTGGGATTCGTCGATGATGAAGAGGAAGTCCTCGGGAAAGTAGTCCAACAGGCAGTTGGGCGGCTCGCCGGGCTTGGCGCCGGTGAGGTGGCGGGTGTAGTTTTCAATGCCGGAGCAGAAACCGAGTTCGGCCAGCATCTCGAGGTCGAACTTGGTGCGGGACTGCAGCCTGTCGGCCTCCACGTAGCGTTGATTGGCCAGATACCAGGCCACGCGTTCGTTCATCTCGTTTTCGATGGAGCCGAGGGCCAGGTTCAGCTTTTCCTGGCTCATAATGAAGTGGATGGCGGGATAGACCGGGTACTGGGAAACCTCGCCCAAACTCTGATAGGAAATGGGATGCAGCTTTTCCAAGCGGCTGATCTCGTCGCCGAAGAATTCCACTCGCAGACAGTGTTCCAGATAGGCTGGATAGATGTCCACGATGTCGCCCCGGACCCTGAAAGCGCCTCGTTCAAAGGCAATGTCGTTGCGGCTGTAGTGGGCCGTCACCAGTTTCTGAAGCAGTTCCTCCCGATCCATCTTCATCCCGGTTTCCAGGCGGATGAGCGCTTCGCGGTATTCTTCCGGCACGCCGAGGCCGTAGATGCAGGAAACGGAGGCCACGATGATCACGTCCCGGCGTTCCATCAGGCTCATGGTGGCGCGGAGGCGCAGCTTTTCGATCTGCTCGTTGATATCAGAATCTTTCTCGATATAGATGTCTTTGCCGGGAATGTAGGCCTCAGGCTGATAGTAGTCGTAGTAACTGATAAAATATTCCACCGCGTTGTCCGGAAAAAGCTGTTTGAACTCTCCGTAGAGCTGGGCGGCGAGGGTCTTGTTGTGGGAGAGCACCAGCACGGGGCGGTCGAGCCGGGCGATCACATTGGCAATGGTGAAGGTCTTGCCGCTTCCGGTAACGCCGAGAAGCACCTGAAAGCGTTTTCCGGAGCGGATCCCAGCTTCGAGTTCGGCGATCGCATCAGGCTGGTCGCCGCTGGGCTGATAATCGGTCTGCAGTTTAAAGATTCCCATCTCTTGAGTCCTCATTTTGGGTCTGGTGAAAATTCCTCAAATCTTGGCGGATCATGGCTTTGAGCCTGCTCCGCTGCTTCCGGGAAGGCCGGGGCCGGTAGTTTTTGCTTGACTTTAAGCTTTTCCCCGAAAGCATGGACACAAGAATACACAGACCCCTGTTTTTGTCGAGAAAATAAACACTGGAGAGATAAAATGGCCAATTTCGAAGACTTTCAAGTCAACTACGAGAATCTGCTCAAGCTCGGTTATGCCGTGATCGATATCCGCTACAAGGATTACGACATCTGCAACGACAGCCAGAAGCTTGTCATCGCCAGAGTCGACGCCGACCGCGACGAGTTTTACCAGGACATGCTGAAGCAGTACACTACCGTCGAATTCAAGCCCAACGAGATCTTTGAGATCTGGACTGAGATCCTGATGCACAAAGTGAAAATGAGCAGAGTGCTGAACCGCGACATCGCCATCAAAGTGGCCGCTCTGGATTACATCGAGACCGTATATCCTACCAAATGACCCGGCAAACCCTGCTGCTGATCAAGCCCAATGCCTTTATGCACCACCATGTGGGGCATATCATATCCATTTTGGAAGAGGCGGGGTTCAGTTTGCTGCGGATGAAAGAGTTTCAATTCACGCCTGAATCCGCGGCTGTTTTCTACCATATCCACCAAGGCAAGGAATTTTTCGACCGCCTGATCGCGTTCATGTGTTCGGCGCCGACTGTGGCATTGCTTTTGGAAAAGGAGAACGTGGTCGAGGACCTGCGTGAACTGATCGGCGAGGTTGACCCAGCCAAGCGCAAGCCGGGAACGGTTCGCGACCTCTACGCCGAGGGAGTTACTGAGAACGCTGTCCACGCCTCGGACAGCGAGGCCAACGCGGAACGGGAGATAGGGCTTATTTTCGGCTGAAAAGCCGTTCTATAAAAGGCTGAAGGCTTCGCTGGCAAGCACCAGCTGTTTGATCTCCGCCGTGCTTTCCGCCCGGTTTATCTTCTGCCGCAATTCCGCGCTGCCCACCAATCCCCGGGTATAAAAACAAAGCTGCGAACGCATTTCTTTGTACACCACCCGTTCCTGTTTATAGCGGAGCGCGAGGTCGATGTGGCTGAAGATGGTTTGCAAAAGCAGATCGCGGGTGACAGGGCGGTAATCGCCGCCATCCCAAAGCTGGCGGACCTGGGCGAAGATCCAGGGCTTGCCCAAAGCTCCCCGGCCGATCATCACAGCGTCGCAGCCGGTTTCGGCCTGCATTTTGGCCGCGTCTTCGGGACTGTGGATATCGCCATTGCCGATCAGGGGTATGCTTAGATTCCGCTTGAGTTCTGCGATGTGGGTCCAATTCGCCTGTCCGGAGAACATCTGGACCTGGGTGCGGGCATGGAGGCAGAGAAAATCGGCGCCAGCGGACTGAAGCATTTGGCCGAATTCCACGTAATTAAGATCGTCGGCATTCCAGCCGCTGCGGAATTTAACGCCCAACCGGCAACTGCCCTTTACCACCGCTACCACCTCTTTCACCATCGCCCCAGCCCGCGCGGGATCTTTCATCAGGGCCGATCCGGCTCCACGGCGCACCACTTTCTTCACCGGGCAGCCCATGTTGATATCAATGAAATCAGGTTTGAACTCCAGGCAGAACTCCGCTCCCCGGGCCAGCACCGCTGGATCGGAACCGAAGATCTGGATCCCGAAAGGCCGTTCGCCTTCCTCAAATCGGATGAACTGGACGGTCTTCTTGGAATCGCGGATGAGGCCGTCGGCGCTCACCATTTCGCTCACCAGCACTTCGGCGCCGCCTTGCTTGCAGAGTTGGCGAAACGCGCTGTCCGTGTAGCCGGCCAGAGGGGCCAGCCAGAGTTTGCGGTGGGTGAGATCGGCGAGGCTGATCATGCTGGGGATGGCTCAGATCCGTTGGAAGAGGAGATAGTGGGGCTCGAAACCCTGACGCCGCTGTTCGATCTCGTACCAAGTGCTAACGTGGTCCTGGAGGCTGGGCGTGCTTTGGATCAGTTCGGACTGCAGCGAAACGAATTCCGGCTGCCTGCTCAGCAACTCCGCGATCCAGTGGGCGTATTCCTCGTGATCGGTGGCCACGTGTAGCTGGGCCTCCGGCTCCATCACCGAGGCCAGGGCGGCCAGAAAATCCGCCTGGAAAAGGCGACGTTTGAAATGCCGGCGTTTCGGCCAGGGGTCCGGATGCTGGATATAGACGCTTTGCACGGAGACCGGAGCCAGCAGTTCGGCGATGCCGGCATCCACTTTCAGCCGAAGCAAGCGCACATTGGGATGCTTTTCCGGAGAGAGCTTTTTCAGGATGTTACGGATGCGTTTTTCGGCCAGTTCAAAGCCGAGGAAATTCCAGTCCGGATGCAGCGGCGCGTATTGGGAGAGAAACTCCCCCTTGCCGGAGCCGATCTCGATGTGCAGCGGATTGCGGTTGCCAAAGATCGCGACCGCGTCCAGGACGCCTTCCGGGGCGTCCAGCACAAAGAATTCCCGGTCTTCAAGCATCCTCATCCTCGTCAAGGGTGCGGCTGGCTTGCAACGCTGTGATGTCAGAGCGCTGGATGATCAGGTCCGCCAGGGAAAGCCCGAAGGCGATGAAAACGAAGAGGAGTAGTCCATTCACGTAGAATCCACTCCAGAATCCGCTCGGGAACTCAGTTTTGGTAAGCCAGTGGAGACCGCGGTAGTAGAGCGCGATGGCGCCCGCCCCCAGCAGTGACGTGAGGATCATGCGCCAACGGATAAGCGCCCGGTGGAAGAAGATGAATTTCACCAGCAGGGCCAGCAACACGCCCAGAGCGAGGTTGATCAGGAAAAAGGTGGTGAGGGGCAGCCCGATCGTGTTCTGGAACAGAATCGCGAAGGCCAGGGCGAGCAGGATCACCGCCACCCAGGCCAGAGGGCTGTTCAGATAATGATACAGCAAGGCAACCGCTCCGCAGATCAGGGCCAAATACAGTCCCAGTTCCAAACTCCCCGGCGTTCTCGCTTCCCTTACTGGTAGTGGGTCTTCCGGGCCAAGGACCACCACGGGATCCCCCGGTTGGCTGGCGGGAACGGAGCTTATCACGGCAGATTCAGGCTGGGTGGTGGTTCCAGACAGCATGTAGCCCAACCCCGCCCCCAGCAGCGGAAACAGCAGGGCGAGCAGCATCACGGGTTTGAATTTTGTGTTGTTCATTAGGTCCTCAAATAGATTTTTGTTGACTTGAAGTAATGGAACTAATTTATGGCAAGCGGCGCTGGTGTCAATCATAAATATGGTAAAAGGCGTCTGAGCCCCTTTATTGAACTTGATCGCAGGCAGGACGGGGCAGGATTTTAAAACTTATTGGAGATACACATGGGCCTCATCAGCAGTTTGAGGAAAAAACTCGCCCGCACCAAAAGCGGATTTCTGGGCAAGATCGCCGAAGCGGTGAGCCTGCGCGGCAAGGTGGACGACGAATTGATGGAGGAGATCGAGGAGATCCTGCTCAAAAGCGACACCGGGGTGGAAATGACCGAAGTGATCATGGACCGCCTCACCGAGCGCGTCAGGATCGACCGCATCACCGACGCCGGAGTGGTGCAGACAGCCTTGCAGGAGATCATGGAAGACATCCTCATCCATGATTACGCGGAAGCGGTGAGCCTCTTCGACGAGATCGACAGCAAACCCTATATCATCGTGTTTGTGGGCGTGAACGGAGTGGGGAAGACCACCAGCATCGGCAAGATCGCCGACGCCTTGATCAAAGCCGGAAAACGGGTAATGGTGATCGCCGGAGACACTTTCCGCGCGGCCGCCATCGAACAGCTGGCCATCTGGACCGACCGCGCCGGAGCCACTTTGGTGCGTTCCCACCAGGATGCCGATCCAGCTTCCGTGATCTACGACGGCATTTCCTCCGCCCTCGCCAAAAGTTTCGATGTGGTGCTAATTGATACCGCCGGACGCCAGCACACGCGCGAAAACCTGATGAAGGAACTCACCAAGATCGACCGCACCATCAAGAAACTGATCCCGGAAGCGCCGCATCAGGCACTGCTGGTGGTGGACGCCACCACCGGCCAGAACGCGATCTCGCAAGCCACGAATTTTCACCAGGTGATGGCGCTGACCGGCCTGGTACTCAGTAAGTACGACGGCACCTCCAAAGGTGGCATCATCTTCAACCTCAAGCACAATCTGGACCTGCCGGTGCGCTTCATCGGCGTGGGCGAAGGCATCGGCGACCTTGAGGTTTTCGATGTGAACGCCTTTGTCCAAGCCTTTTTCAGTAACTCCGAAGAAACAGGAGATAACATATGAAACCCCAAACTCTCAGGATTCTCAATCCCATCCTGCTGCTGCTTGTCCTGCTGGTGGTGACCGGCCTGGCCGGCTATAAAACCACCGAGCTCGATCTTTGGCGGGAACTGCATGAGATCAGCGGCATCCTCTTTCTGATCGGCGGCTTTCTGCACCTGATCCTCAACTGGGGTTGGGTGCGCGCTTCCTATCTGAAGAAGAAGAAAAGCGCCAAAAAATGAGCCATCTGGCCCCAGAGCAGGCAAGCCAGGCCTATGAACGCCTGCGGGAACTGATCGCCGACCCGGCGGAGCTTAAGAACAAGCTGGTTCTGGTCCGTCAGCTTCTGGAAGGGCTCTACAAAAAGCTCAGCGCCGAAAGCAACCTGAGCTTCAGCGGGCTTTTCGCCCGGATGCAGTTTGCGCACGAAAAGCTGGAAGCCCCGCCGGACCTTTCCGCCCAGATCAATCAGCTCCGCATAGTCTGCAACAAAGCCGCCCACGAAGAGGACTACCGGGTTAGCCAAAGCACCTGGTTCAGCGCTATTCATGCCACCCGCGACCTGCTGCTCTGGCTGGATCCGGAACTCCGGGACGAGGAGACCGATGCCTGGCTGGACCAGCACGGCGCGGAGCCTTTCCGGATCGGGGCGCATGTGGCCAAACTCAGCTTCCTGTGCGTTACGCAGAGCTGGGAACTGATCCGCAAAGCAGATCGGGTGGGCGGACTCAAGATCATCGCCACCTGCGAAGACGGCACCGACTGCACCATCTTTTTGAACGACCTCAAGGGCGATGGACGCCAATGGAGCGTGCTGAACAAAGTCCTCTGGCGCTTTTGCACCCTCAACTGCCTGAACCTCTCCCTGATCAACGGACGCCCGCAGTGGTTCCAAAGCAATCCCTCCACCCAGATAGTGGTGGAGCCGGATTTCCTGATCGACGCCAGTTCCGTGGCGGATTGCTTCACTCAGAAAGGTTCGCGGCCGGAGTTTAACATTCTGAACCGCATGGTTAAGGAATCGGCTTCGGAAAAAATGGTTCTGGGGATCATGGTGAACAGCATTTTGGACGATCTTGTCTTTGCCCCGAACGCTGATTATCAGGACCTTTTCCGCCTCGGTATGGCCAGGCAGCCGATCACCTTGGTTTCCCTGGGTATCGATTCCGCTCAAAGCATCTATAGCATCATCCGCGACAACCATTTTCCCGTGATCAGCGAATTCGCCCGCTCCCTGCAAAACGAAGCCGTGCAGCTGGAACCAAGCTACATCTGTCCCAACTACGGATTGCAGGGACGGCTGGACATCCTGCATGAGCGCGCCGGAAAACGCCATATTGTTGAACTGAAAAGCGGTTCGCCTCCGCGCGACAACGTTTGGCTGCAGCAGCAAATGCAAGTGGTGGCCTACAATCTGATCATCCGCGATTGCGGCGGCCAGACTCCTCAAGGTTACAGCAGCATCCTCTATTCCGCCGCTAAGGAAAATCCCCTGCGCCACGTGGTTAGCACCGTGCAGTTGGAACAGGACCTCATCATGTGCCGCAACCGCATGGTGGGTATCCTGCACAATCTGGCGCTGGACCCCAATTTCTTCTTCAAATGGCTGCGCAAGAGCCAGTTTGTCGCTGAGCCCGCTTTCCTCCAGGAGAAGATAGGCGGAATCGTAAGGATGCTCAATTCGCTGCGGGAGCACGAATATCAGTGGTTTCTGGAACAGCTGCGCCTGCTGATCCGGGAGATCTGGTACGAAAAAATCGGTGGCCTCGGCCCTGACAGCATCTACGGCCACAACGCTCTCTGGCAGGAAAGCCGCGGCGTGAAACAGGAGCATTACCGGGTTCTCTGTGATCTCAGGATCGAAGAGATCAATGTGACCCTGATGCGTTTCAAACTGGCCGGAAACGATGCCATCACGGATTTCCGCGCCGGCGACATCATTGTGCTCTACCGCCAGGACCTTAGCGTGGACCGGCAGGAGATCCTGCGCGGCAAGATCCTCAGCATCGGCGAGGAATACCTGGAGGCATCCATCCGCGGGGGTTTGCGGCAGTTCGAAACCATCCATCCCGACGAACTCTGGGCGCTGGAGCACGACATCCTGGAAACCTCGCTCTACAGCCCCTTGCACTCGATCGTCAGCTTCCTTTCGGCCAGCCCGGAAAAGCGTTCCCTCTTTCTGGGTCTCACTCAACCGCAATACGACGATATTCCAGAGCTTTCTGCCGATCCCCTGGAACAAGTGGTTCAGAGGATGTTCGCCGCCCGCGATTACCACATTGTGCAAGGCCCACCCGGCACCGGCAAAACCTCCGGACTGCTCACCCGCTACATTCACAAGCTTTACACCGAAACTAACAGGACCGTGCTGATCCTCAGTTTCACGAACCGGGCCGTGGATGAGATCTGCCAAAACCTGCGCAAAAACGGTATCGATTTCATCCGCACCGGCCAATCCGATGAAGTGGTAGCGGAACTGATGGACAACCGCATCGAGGGCAAAAAGTTCCACGAAGTTTCAGAGGTTCTGAAGGCTTGCCGCGTCTGGGTGGCCACCGTACAGAGCTGCAACGCCTGGCTGAGCGATCTGCTTAAAGTGGTGAACATCGACGAACTGGTGATCGACGAAGCCTCACAGATCATGGAAAACACCATCCTGGGCAGTATCGCCAGGATCGGCAAAACCATCCTCATCGGCGACCAGAACCAGCTTCCTCCAATCACCCGGCAATCCGATGAAGGCTATTCTTTCACCCACGAACAACTTACCGGACTCTGTTACGACGCCTACGGCCAGTCGCTGATGGAGCGGCTGGACCGGGTTTGCAAGGCCCGTGGCTGGCTGGAATCCACCACCATGTTGCACCAGCACTACCGCATGCACGACGAGATCGCGGACCTCATTCAGCCTTATTACGACGGCCGGCTGGTCTCCACGCAAGCCAGGCAGCAAGAGGCTTTGACTGTCAGCGGCAATCCTCTGCTGGATTCCCGGCTGGTCTGGATCGAGTTTCCTCCCTCGCGCTTCGCCTGGTACGATCCTCTGCAGGTGGAGTGTGTTCTCAAGCTCATCCGGCTGCTCACGGACCATGGCTCGATGAGCGACCCCGCCGCCGAACTGGGCATCGTGGCACCGTTTCGGGCCATGATCCACGCCCTGCGCAAAGAACTGCCGGATGCTTTGACAGACCTTACCATCGACACCGTGGAGCGTTTTCAGGGCTCCGAACGCCAGAACATTATCATCACCCTCCCTCTGCACAGCGCCGAGGTGCTGCGCAACGTGGAGGCCCTGTCCTCCGATGGCAGGGTGGACCGCAAACTCAACGTGGCGGTGAGCCGCGCCCAGGAACGCCTTTTCGTGCTGGGCTGTCCCGCCATCTGCGCCAAATCGGCTCACTACAAGTTTTTGATGGACAGGATCCACGCTTCCGGAAGGGTGTTCCAACATACCGACATCTAAGGAGATATCATGAATAAACAACCTCAACAGCAAGGCCAGATCAACATCAAGATCGACGAAAAGGTAGGCGAGGGCACCTACGCCAACTTCTTCGTGATCACCAATTCCCCCTCTGAGTTCATCATCGACTTCGGCCGTATCCTGCCCGGCATCCCGGACGCCAGGATCTACACCCGCGTGGTTTGCACACCGCAGCACTGCAAGCAGCTGCTCAACCTGCTGGAAAAGAACATCGAAGGCTACGAAAAGCAGTTCGGCGAGATCAAGGTGCAAGGCCTGCCGGAAAACAAACCCGTGGGCTTCAAGACCGGCGACGAGATCAAATAAGCCTTCCGGACCGCGCATTCGACCAGAGGTTTGAAAATATTCCTTGCCAGATTCGCGGCGGGGAATAAACAGGTATTTAGCAACAAACCTGAGATGAGGGATACGTTCCGGCATCAAGGGCGGACAAGTTGTCTCCCCTGAGGCCATCATTGTATCTTCGTCCCGGTCAAATATTTCGCCAGGAGAAATGCATGGAACTTCAGCGCCACATCGTGACCATCGTGGTGGAGGATATCGAAGCGGCCTTCAATCCCGTTTCGGAGCTCATCCACAAATTCGCCCCCCACGTGCTGATGCGGGTTGGTTATCCCATGCGGGACCGCAATGTTTCAGTGATCTTCCTGGTGATGGAAGCCGACCTCGACACCCTTGGCGCCTTTTCCGGCAAGCTTGGCCAGATCAGTTCCGTACGGGTGAAAACCATGACTTTGAAGATATGATATGGAGTATAAGATGAACATCAACACCGAAGGGGTGAAATCTTTCATCCCCACCGCCAAGATCGAAGCGCTGATCGAAACCCAGAAAAACGCGCCAGAATCACGCATCCGCGAGATCATTGCCAAATCCTTGGAAAAAAACAGGCTGGAACCCGAAGAGACCGCCGCGCTGCTCAGCGTGACGGATCCCGAGCTCCGCCAGTTGATCCTGTCAGGCGCCCACGAACTGAAAGAACGCATCTACGGCAACCGCATCGTACTCTTCGCGCCGCTCTACGTGGGCAACGAATGCGTGAACGACTGTGTCTACTGCGGGTTCCGCATCTCCAACCAGGAATGCCTGCGCGCCACTCTCAGCCACGAGCAGCTGGTACGGGAAACTCAATCATTGGTGGAAACCGGCCACAAACGCCTGATCATGGTTTATGGCGAGCATCCCAAATATTCGCCGGAATACATAGCCGACACCGTGCAGACCGTATACGCCACCAAGTACAAAAAAGGCGAGATCCGCCGCGTGAATATCAACGCCGCGCCGCTGGACATCGAGGGCTTCCGCACCGTGAAATCCGTGGGCATCGGCACTTACCAGATCTTTCAGGAAACCTACCACGAGGAAACCTACCGCAAGCTGCATCCCAGCGGACCCAAGAGCAGTTTCCTCTGGCGCCTCGACGGCCTCGACCGCGCCATGAAAGCCGGCATCGACGACCTCGGCATCGGCGCCCTGATGGGCCTCTACAACTGGAAATTCGAGGTGTTGGGCCTGCTCTATCACACCATCCATCTGGAAGATACTTTCGGCGTGGGACCGCACACCATCTCCTTCCCGCGCATCGAACCCGCCAACGGCACAGAATTCACGGACAGGCCGCCACATCAGGTTTCGGACGATGATTTCAAACACCTGGTGGCCGTGATCCGACTCAGCGTGCCCTACACCGGCATGATCCTCACCGCGCGCGAACCCATCGCCATCCGCAACGAGATCCTGCGCTACGGCGTATCCCAGATCGACGCCGGCTCCAGCATCGGCGTGGGCGATTACTCCGCTCATGACGAAGAATCCAAAAAGAAAAGCCAGTTCGTGCTGGGCGACACCCGCAGTCTGGACGACGTGATCTTTGAACTCGCCCAAGGCGGCTACATCCCGTCGTTCTGCACCAGTTGCTATCGCGCCGGACGCACCGGCGAACACTTCATGGAATTCGCCATTCCCGGCTTCGTGAAACGTTTCTGCACCCCCAACGCCCTGCTCACCTTTGCCGAATACCTCTACGATTTCTCCTCCGAACGCACCCTCAAGGCAGGACTGGATCTGATCTCACAGGAACTTGGCAAGATCGAGGACGACAATATGCGTGCCTCAGTGACAGGCAAACTGGAGGAGATGAAACAGGGCAAGCGGGACATGTATTATTAGGATCGGCCGCATAAGATACATCTGTCCACAATTTACGCAAATCTACTGGAAACAAGGGTTTCCCGGAGGTATGTGACGTGGTGACGCTTTTTTGGCGGCACCGGCGTCCTCACCTGTGAAGGCACGCCCCGCGTTGAGTGTGGCGATGTAGGCGGATGTTTCATCGTTATTAGCAAGCACCAATGGCGATTATTTACTATGTTATGATCCCCGGGTGAAATAACTTCGAACCAAGCAATTTTCCAAATCGCTCCCAATATCAATACGGGATAAATACGGGATCAATACGGATTTCACCCGTATTGATCCCGTATTTATCCCGTATTGATATTGGGAGCCATGTGGGTTTTATGAACACATTTTGTCATGAAAATGCAAAAAAACCTTAGGTACACGGATATCAATAAGCGGAAATCAAAACATAAAACCCGCGTTCAGTTGGAACACGGGTTATCAAATTTGTTAGATCCGGTGACGTTTTGAGATGCCTTCGGGCAGGGTTCAGGCTTCTGGTTCTTCCTCTTCTTCGGCAGGTTCTTCGCCTTCGTCTTCGGTTTTGACGTTGATCTCGATGTTGATGGCGCCTTTGGCCATTTCGGGATAGAAGTCGTCGATGTATTCACGCACGGTGGTTTCGATGTCCGTGTGCTTGTCCAGGATCTCCTGGGTGAAACCGAGCTTGATGTTCAGCATGTTCAGAGCTTGGTTGATGCTCAGTTTGGGTTTGTCGCCGTAAACATTGTTGAGAAATTCAGGCAGGGATTTGGCCAGTTTGGTGAGCCCGTTGATCCGTTTGTATGCCTTCAAACCAAAGTGGGCGGCAAGGGCAACACCACCCAAAACCAACGCCTTTTTCATAAATCTTTTCATGATCGTCTCTCCTTGCTGCTTTATTTATAGATGGACTTGATCTTTCCCCAGCTTCGGTTTTGCGTGGAGACGGGTTGCTGGACCTGCAGGCCGCCGGCGGACACCGGATTGAGCAGATACTCCCCGTAGCTAAAAGTGACCACGCCGATGATCTGCGCGTGCTGGGTACCCACGCCGGGCGCGGAGGCCTTGCCGCCAAAGCTCTGCAGCACTATGCCGCACTGGCCGCTGCCATCGCTGACTGTGAAACGTCCGCTTCTGGCTTTGCCGCTGGTGACGGAGGTATTGATCAGACGGACATACACGCCTTCATAGGCTTCGGCTTCCAGAGCGTTGGCCAGTTGTCCGGTGCTGATCACGGCTGGGTTGGGCAGGGAACGGTTGGCGTCCAAAACTTTCAGGGAACTGAGATCGCGCAGGCAGGTCATACCAAAATTCTCCGCGACCTCGCCGCTGACGCGCACGTAGCTGCCAACGGAGGGATGGTAACGGCTGTCCAGAACATTGATGCCACGCCACGCGCCACTGAGCTTTTCGGAGAGGAAAAATCCCTCGCCGCGGTAGCCGGTGGCGGTAACGATCCCTTCCAGGGTAACCTGTTTGCCCAGCCAGGGTGAGGGATAGGAATCATCCACGCCCCGGGAGGCAGTATACTGGACGTCGTATATGGTGAGGGCCGTGGCCCCCAGGCAGAGGCTGAGTAACAAGCACGTCAGCCAGATCATTCTGTTCATTTTGACCTCTGTTTGCCAATTTGTACCCGCTTGCTTTATTGTCAAGCAAAATCAAGCCAGCTTTTCTTTTAGAGCGAAGGCGGAACTTCTGTATGCGTTCTCACTTATTTTTTCAAATCGTATCACCATTTTTTCAATTCGGCGT
>CAZVXH010000011.1:0-39916 GCA_964631015.1 uncultured Candidatus Cloacimonadota bacterium
CCTTCACGGTGTAGATGCAGTCGGCATAGTTGGGCACGAACTTCACCTGCGTGACCGTTCCACCCTGATGGGGGGCGAGGTCTGTCTGGGCAAAGCGGTGAGCCACATCAAAGATGATGGCGCTGTTGGTGCCGATACCGTTGCCGAGAACATCCTGGCACCAGGTGATCCATTCACCGGTTTGGGGAGGTTCGGGGCTGGTCCAGTTCAGGGTTACGTCGTTTCCGGCCACCGTCGCGGAGAGTCCCGTGGGCGGTTCGGTGGGCGGGTTGATGGTGGCGGTCACCGGTCCGGCAGGAACGGATTCGCCCGCGGTATAGGCGGCGGTGACGGTGTAGCTGTAGGTGCCAACGGTCACGGCGAGGTCGTTGTAAGAGGTGGTGGCGGTGTCGTTGATGGTGGTGAGCAGGACGCCGTCGCGGTAGATCTTGTAGCCCAGGAATTCCCGGGTGGGGTTAAGGATCTGAGGCGCGGCCACGGGGATCCCGGTCTCGCGGGTGCCGAACGCGGGAACGCTGGCGAAATGCTCTTTGGCAGCGGGGATGGGGCCAACGGTCACATCGTCAACAAGGAAGATGAAGGCGTCGTTGGACACGCACTGGATGCCGAAGCGGACCGGCTGGCCGGCGTAGGCGCTGAGGTCGTAGCTGTAGAGGGTCCAGTCCACGGGGGCGGAAATGTAGCTGGCGCCGCTGATGATGTTGAAGCTGGCCGGAGTTGTGGCACCGGTGGTGGAAACGCCAACTTTGAAGCGTTCCAGGCCGTAGGTGGCCACGTAGGATTTGGCGTAGAAGTTCAGGTATTGTCCGGCTGTGGGGGTGACCAGCGGTGAGATCATCCAATCGTTGTTGGGAGGCGTGGTGCTGGCAAAGCAGGCCGCCATCTTGGCTCCGCCGTGGGCGGCAAGATCGGTGACTGCCGGTGTGGTGGTGCTGGGATTGAAGATCATGTAGGCCTGGGCGGCATAGGCGTTCGGCCAGGTGATGCTGGTCATGCCATAGGTGGTGCTCTGGTCAACGTCCACCAGCACCCAGGGATCGAAGGTCAGGCTGAAATCGGTGTAGGTCTCAAAGCCGTCGTTCAGGCCGGGAGGCGGGGGCGGAGTTTCGCCCGGGGCGGTCCAGGTGAGCGCGACGTAGCTGTTGTTCACCACTTCGGCGGCCAGGTTCGTGGGCGGATCCATGGTATCGCTGTTCACTTCGATGGAGAAACTGTCCATGTAGAGGTAGAACATGTTCAGGGCGCTGTGGCCGTGGAAACCAAGGAAATAGGTGCCGGTGGTGGTGGGGGTTAAAGTGACCAGGGCCTGCTGGTAATCCGTATTGACAATGGCGGTGTTGGTGTAGAGCAGGTTGGTGAGTCCGGCGGCATTACCGGCGGTGCCCCAGAAGACGGAGAGGGCTTCGGGGTAGGTGGCGCTGGTGGCGCGGTACCAGAATTTGATGTTGTAGGTGGTGTCCGCGGTCAGGTTCAGGGGCGGTGCCACCAACCAGTCGTCCATCGCCAGGGTCTGGCTGTAGCGGATGCGCATGGAGTTGGGATCGGTCTGCGCGTTTCCGGCATAGCTTTCCCAGGTATAGGCGTCCCCGTTGGCGTTGATGGTGCTCCAGCCCAGCGGCAGGGCGGTGGGGGTCACGGCATCGAAATTCTGCACATAGGGGAAGGAGGTCACGGTGGGGTCGGCAAGGGTGGTGAACTGCCAGACGGGGCAATCCAGGGCGTCGCCGCCGGCAGCGTTGAAGGGAACCACCTGCCAATAGTAGGGGGTGCTGAAAAGCAGGTCGGTGGGGTGATCGTAGACGGTTCCGGTCTGTACGGTACCGTTCACGAGGTTGGATGGCGGGTTGTTGGTTCCGAAGAAGAGCTTGTAGCCTTCAACGGTTCCGCCGCCGGTAGCCCAGCTCAGGTTGGTGCCGGCAGCCACGTTGATGGCAAGGTTGGCCGGGATGGGGTTCTGGGCGGGGTTGGGAGGGGTGCCCACCTGCGCGGGCAGATAGGTGAAGACCAGGCCGGTGGGGGGGTAAACAGTTGAACTGATGCGGCAGGAGGCGTTGTTGGCCGTGCCGGCGGTGGTGGCGGTCCAGTCGGTGATGGTGGTGCGATTGTTGAAATCGGTGGCCGCGTCTCCGCGCAGGCCAACCTGCACGGTCTGGGCGGTCACGGCGTCCACGGCGGTCATGGAGCCGTAGGCAAAGATGACCTTGTTGCCGTTTTGGTGCAGTTGGATCTGGAAATTGAGCACATCGTTCACGCAGGAAGTGGGGCTGCGGCGATAGTTCTTCCACTGCACGGTGAAGATCTGGCTGGGGGCGGTTCCGCTGAGCAGATAGCTGAGCTCGCCGTTGTCGCGGCTCTTGAGGTCACGCGTGAAGGCGGAGACCACATTGTTCGAGCCGGTGGCGGAGCTGAGGGGCAGGTTGTTCACGAGAACTTCCGCGCCGAGGGCCAGGAAGCCGTTGGTCATCACGCTTATCTGCGTGTAGTCCAGCCCGTTGTAGGTGAAAGTGAAGCCCAGAGGGATCGCGTTGAACAGTTCCTGATCGTTCGCGATGGTCCCCAGAACGGTGCCTCCGGTGATCTCGGTATAGGTGCCGGTGACGCCGGTGAAGCTGTATTCGCTCACCGTGGCCCAGGCGCTGATGGCCAATACCGAAAAGATCAGCAGGAGTACCAGTTTGTTGAGGTTTGTTTTCATAACATCTCCTTAGATTGGTTATTTCTTTAATGTTATCACACTGCTATAAAGCGCAGATGGGAGCGCGTAACTCCCATTTTTACTCTAACCGTCAGAAAAACCAAAGTTAATAATTCGTCAAGGAAAAGTTGTTGCCGCCGCTGTCATTTCCTCCAGCGGGGAATGGAGGACGAGGGGCGGAATCCTCCTGCCACGATCAGTCCTGCTGTCAAGCATGATCCTCCGGCCAGGAACCATACCTCAGAGATATTTGAGCAGTTCGCGGTCCGCGACTCCGGCGTAAAGCTCGATGTAGGGCTTCACGGGGCTTTTGTTGATCTTGGGAAAGAACACTTCCTCCACTTGGAAGAAGCCCACCGAAGCGCTCATCTCCACGGTGATCGTGATCGGTTTTTCCTGCCCCTTGGCGATGATGACGTTCTGGATGGCGCCGGCGGAAGTGCGGTGAATGTCTCCGATGCGGGGTTCGCTGGAGAGGATGGTGGGGATCCGGGCCCGGCCTTTTTCCATGTCGCTGCCGTCGCCGATCAGTACCAGCCCAGCTTCCAGTGAGTGGATCTGCTGGGTGGCCATGTGGCCGAAAATGCCTTCGATGGCGATGGAGCGGATGGCGGTTTTGGTCATGTGATCACCCGGAGGCAGGATGGCATCGAGGATGCGGTCGATGAAAGGGGTGGCCAACTGGATGGAGATCAGTTCGTGGCCGTGGCGGGCGATGGCCATGCCCAGATCGTGCAGCAGCGAGGCGAAGAGCACTCCGGTGAGCGAATCCTCATAGGTTCCGGCGCCCTCTTTTTCCAGGCTCATCTGGATGCCCGCGTCGTTGAGCAGCTTGAACATCTTGATGGCGTTGAGGGTGGCCTTGCGCATGTGCACAGGGCCATGGTCGTTGAAGCCCAAGCGCTTGATGGAAACGATGTTGGCGTATTCCTGCATGGCCTGGAGCTCGGGGTCGGCAAAGAGCAGCTGGGCCGCCTGCAAAGACCTGCCTTTCAGCATCCTGAGGATGTTTCGCTCGAGGCTGCTTTGTTTCACTGATTTATTCATTAAGTTATTCTCCTAAAATCTGTTCCTAAGCCGGAAAATGATGTTGGTCACGCTGCTCACCACAGCGATGGCCATGGCGATGGTTCCGGAGATCAAGAGTACTTTGTAGATGTTTTCCGAAGCGACCGCCCCGTCTCCCGCGATGAAGCCCTGCATGGCATAGTAGAGGCTGCTTCCAGGTACCAGGGGGATGATCACGCAGGTCACGAAGACCGAGACCGGCACCCGGATCAGGCGGGCCACAATTTCCGAATAGCTACATACCAATATAACCGAACAGAAGATGGAAAACAAGAGCGAATCGCTGTAATAGAGGAAGATGAGGTACAGTCCCCAGGTGAGTCCGCCACCCAAAGCCAGCAGCAGAAGCTTCCAGCCCTTGAGATTCACGCGGATGGCGAAACCCAGGATAGAGAGGGCCGCCCAGAGGAACTGCAACAGGGTGAAGTGGTCAAAGGGCCGCATCTCAATACCCCCAAAGTTCCCAGAGTTTGAGCATCACGCCGCTGCCGGCCGCGATCGCCACGGCGATGAAGACAGCCTCCACGGCGCGGGCGGTGCCGGAAACGAGGTCGCCGCTCATGGTGTCGCGGATGGCGTTCACAAAACTCAGGCCCGGCACCAGCAGCATGATGCCGCCGATGATGATGTTGTCCAGCTTGATGGCCGGTACCCCGAGGTCGATCAGCTTGGCGAAAGTTACCACCAGCGCGGCTCCGAGGATGTTGAGCAGAAAGTTGTTGATCTGCAGCAGTCCCAGCAGGCGCAGGGAAAGGCTCACCAGAACGCCGACGGCGTAGGCGACCCCGAACTCGGCCCAGCTGCCTCCGAAGAGCAGGCAGAAACAGCCGCTGGTGAGACCGCCGCAAAGCACTGTGAACCAGGCGGGATAGGTCTTGGCCTTGTCAATCTCAGCCAGCTTTTGCATGAAATCCGCCGCGCTGAGGCGGCACTGCCCTTTCTGGCAATACTTCCCCTCCAGTTCGCTCACCAGATGGCTCACGCTGGTGATCTTGCCCAGATCGTTGCGCCGGTTGTCGATGCGCTTGATGCTGGTGTTGAGCTGTGTTTGGGAATCGGATACCGAGATGAAGATCCCGGTGGGGGTCACATAGGCTTCCGTGTGCTGATAGCCGAAAACTTCGCTCACCTTGCGCATCATGCGTTCCACGCGGTTGGTGGTGGCGCCGCTTTGCAGCAGCATGCGTCCGATCTCCAGGCTGATCTGGGTGGCTTCCCTGATGTCTATCGCTGCCATTATTCGTCTGTCTCCGTTAATCTTAAGATCTCTTCCGGCAAGCCCAGGACCCTCGCCACGCGGATCGCGCTGAGGGGCGGGGCCTGATTCATTTTGAGGCGCCGAAGGCTGTAGTCCATGGCCTCGTTGAGCGCTTGCAGCCGCTGACCGGGGCTGGCGTAGCGTTTGCCTTCCAGCGCGGCCAGATCCAGTCCCGTAATGCTGTAGTGCGCCAGTCCCTCCAGTAGGGCGGGTGCCGTGAAATGTGTGGCGGCCAGGCACATATGCTCGCCGGAGGCCAGAAAGCGCAGCACCGCGGAAGCCAGCCGTTCGCCCTCGGCGGGATTGGTACCCCGGGCAAATTCGTCCAGCAGAAACAGCGATGTGCCTTCCAGCCGCAGGGTGTTGGTGAACGCCACCACTTCCTTGCCGAAACTGCTGAGGTCGGCGCTGGAATCCGGGTCGCTCTGGTTGTACCAGATGTTGTCGAAGAGCGGCAATTCCGCTTCCGCGCAAGGCAGCGGAATACCCAGGCGCGCCAGCCAGCAGAGTTGTCCGGCCGTTTTGAGCACCGTGGTCTTGCCCCCCATGTTCGGTCCCGTGAGCAGATTCGCCGCCTGGCTGAAATCGTAATCCACGCTTTGCCAGCGGCGGCCCAGTTGCTCCAGATGCAGGCGCAGGGGCAGATTCACCGCTCCCTTTATCCGGATCACCTTGCGGCGCGTGAGTTTGGGAATGGCGCAGCCGTATTTCAGGGCGAAATCAGCCAGCATGAACAGCCAGCAGGCATTGGCCAGCAGGTCGAGGGCGGTCCGCACCTGGGGCAGGTGGGCGTTGAGCGTTTCCGCGATCGTCTTGAGCACGCGAAGTTCCTCTTTCTCCCGCTGGCGCTGCAGCAGGGCGAGGTTTTTCTTCAGTTCCAGGCAGAGCTCGTCGTCGGCCAGCAGGAAGCTGTAGTTGGCCACGCTTTCAGCGCTAAGAACGAAGAAGGGCGAGTGCAGGATCCGCTCCGCGAGCTCGGTTTCGGCGCGGGACAGGGTAAATTCCTCTTTGAGCCGGGGCAGTTCCAGTTCCGCGGCGGCTTCGCGCAGATACTGGGCCCGGGCGTGTTTCAGCCGGTTCGCCGTGTCGATCTGGGCGCTGAGGATCTCGCCGAGTTTGGCCGACCAGGCCGCGGAGAGATGAAAAGTTGGCAACCCACCGCCCTCGGGATCGAGGCTGGCGAAAACACCGCCCAGATCCGGCAGCACCAGCGTGTCCAGCCAGCCCTGCTGCCGCAGATACGCGTGCAGCCTGCCGTAATGATAGAGAAATTCCTTGATCAAAAAAAGTTCATGCAGGGCAAAGCTTTGCTGGCTTCTTCTGTCCGGCAGGCTGAGTTTGGGGATCTGGGCAAACAGCTCTCTGAGAACCCTCAGCGCGGCAGCCTGGCCCCGCAGCAGTTCGGTAATCCGTTCCAGCCTGGCGTAGTGGCTTTTCGCCTCCATCAGCTTCAGCGGCTTGCGGCGCAGTTCCTGTTTTTTCACCTCGGCCGGGAATTCCCCCGCGAGTCCGATCAGGTCGAAGATCGCGGGCAATCCCAAAGCCCTGGCGCTCGGTGTGGGCATCGGCATCCTTCCTTAAAATGGTTTTACTGGCAGCAAAGCTGACACGCGGCCTGCCTGTCAATCTTTTTGTGCGAAGGGCTGGTAAATGCTGCCTTCCGAGGTGCTGCGGATCCGCCCGGCATAGCGGCGGAAAGCGTTCAGGGGCTCGGGATGCGGAAAACCCCACTGGTTGCGCTCTGCCACTGTGATCCACACCTCTTGCGGCATCACGGCCCGCACAAATTCCTGGCTGCTGGAAGTGCGGCTGCCATGGTGGCCGGCCTTGAGAAAATCCGCCTTGAGCTCTTCCGGATACACGGCCAGCAGATGCGCTTCCGCGTCGATATCCGCGTCTCCCGTAAAGAGATAACTGGTGTCGAGATAGTCCAGACGGAAGACCAGCGAGGCCCCGTTCGAGCTTTCCGTGAAATAATCCGCGTCCGGATGCAGGAATTTCAGCCGCGCCCCGCCCACCCGGAAACTCGCGGTGTCGCTTACGGTGTGCACTTCGATCCCCTCCAGCAGCCCGGACGCGAGCCACTCGGCCCACTTGGGATCGCGGGTGGTTTCGTCGGTGACAGCCAGGTTACTGATGGTCAGGGAGTTGGCCAGTTCCGGAAAGCCACCGGAGTGGTCCGCGTCCAGATGCGTGAGCACCATCCAATCGACGCGGCTGATGTTCGCGCGGGCCAGCCAGGGCAAAAGTTTGCGTGAAGCCCAACTGGTTTCCGCGTTGTGAAATTTTGGCCCGGCATCCACCAGCAGGGTTTCGCCGCCGGGAAAGCTGGCCAGAACGCAATCGCCTGTCCCGCAGGCAAACAGATAGATGCCTCCCTCTGGCCGGGACCGCAGTTGGGGCAAGAAAACCAGGGCCAGGCCAAGCGCCGCCACAGGCAGAGGTATCCAGCTAAGTTTCAGCCGGCGCAGCAGATAGAGCAGACTGATCACCACCAGCAACGCCCCCAGCAGCTGGAGGCCGGTGATCCAGGTGTTTTCCAGCCAGAAAGGCAGGCGGGCCACGAATTCCGTCCAGCGGTTGAAGAGCCCCAACAGCAGGCGGTAGGAAGCGATGTAGGCCGCGCTGAGCCAATTCCCGCCAGGGATCACGAGCACGATGAAACAGACGGTGAGCAGCGCCCCGGAGAGCGGGATTCCCAGCAGATTGCCCAATATCCCGTTCAGTGAAGCCGTTCCGAAATAGTGCAGGGTGAGGGGCATGATCGCCAGCCCCACCGCGAGGTTGAGCAGCAGCAGGTCAAAAAATCCGTTCACCCTCCCCCGCAGCGCGTCCGCAGGCAGTTGGCTTTCCCTGATCCAGACGATCTTGGGCAGGCCCAGAATGATCACGCCGATGCAGAGAAACGACAGCTGCAGCCCGATGTTGAACAGCTGGTCCGGATTGGCGACGGTGATGATCAGCAGGCTCAGCGCCAGCAGCTGCGCGCCGCCGAGGGGGATGCTGCGCCAGCGGGCCAGGATCATCAATCCGATCATCAAAACTGAGCGCGTCACCGGCGGCGACCAGTGGTTCAGCGCGGCGTAAAAAGTGATTAGAACCAAAAATGCCAGCTCGGCTATCCGCTTGGGAAACAGCGCGTTGAGCACCACCATGCAGATCGCGTAGATAAACCAGATGTGCAGTCCGCTCACCACGATCAGGTGGATCATGCCGCTGCGGGTTAGCTGATCGCGGTACCTGCCCTTGGCGGAAGTGTCCGAAAACAGCAGCGCCTTGGCGAATTCCGCGTCCTCACCCAGCTTGGTGTCCAAATCCTGGAGCAGTCGCGCCCGCCATCTGGCAACCGGAAAAACACGCAGGGACTGCTCTAGAGGCGTAAGACCTTGCCGCACATAGGCTTTGTGTCGGGCGGGAAAAGTGTCCAGAACCGGGTCCAGCTTTCCGGGAAGAACCTCCAATAGCGCCGTATATGACTGTCCCGGCGTCAGTTCGGTTTCCGAGAAAAGGAGCAGCGGTTCGCGCACTTTCACGCCGGCCAGCTCTTCCAGCCGGATCTCGTGAATGCCGGCCTCACGGGAAAGCAGCTTGGTAACCGTGAATTCCGCTTCCTGCTGGATGTGGTTTTTCTGCTTGAAGACCACGTCCAGAGCCGTTGGTTCGCTTGCCGCGAGCCAGCGCAGAGCGCCCAGGATCACGCAGAGCAACAGGATGAGCGGCAGCCGGGCCGGTTTCAGCCAAACTGCCGCGGCCAGCAGCAGCAGCCCCACCCCCAACAAGGGCCAGAAGGGCAGGGGAATAAATTTCGCCGCCGTAATGCCCGCGCACCAAGCCAGCACAGGGATCAGGAGCGGGGAGGGCAGCGCTTTCCTCTGCATCGGACCGGTGTTACAAAACTGTGTTCAGCGGCGGTTGAAGATACCCAGGATCAGGCCCAGCACCAGCGACCACAGCGCGGCCAGCCCAACGCGCAGGTCCGGAGCCTGCAAAAAGGTGACGGTGTGGGCCGGGATCCAGAACCAGAGCAGCGCCAGCATGCTTTTATGGATGCCTTTCCAGTTCATGCTCCGCTCGCCGAGGTTGTCCAACAGCCGGTGCACGATCACCAAAAACAGCCCGAACTGCAGGTTCATGAAGGCGGAGATGGCGAAGGCCTTGCCAAATTTACCCAGGGCCGGCAGATAGGAATGCGCCTCCAGATACTCCACGTAGCCAGTGAAACCCTGAAAAGCGTACTTGATGGCCACGCCCAGCAGCGCCCAGACGAGCATCTTCCACAGCGTTTGCGCGAAGGAAAAAGGATAGCGGAAACTCTTGCGGATCAGCCATTTGGAGATGATCTCCCCGAACGTGCCCAGGATTGCGAACTGGATCACCGCCGAAAGCAGCGGCCAGGCCTTTACCCAGCCCAAATACAAACCGGGCAGCGATTTAAGAAACTCAAACATGGATACTCCTTGGCGCCAAGGCTCGCCCAAGTCTCCCGTTAGAGACGATCCGGACGGCAAATGGAACTCGCCCGAAAGCGCGCTTTCTGTCAATCCTTTTCTGTTTGGCCCCGGCGATCACTACGGGATAAATACGGGATCAATACGGATTTCACCCGTATTGATCCCGTATTGATACCGTATTGATAATGGGAGCCAAGTGGGAAAATTGCCGGTAAATTGTCCGATTTCACGCGAACCGACTCCCCGGTGGCCGCGCGGAAATGGCAGGCCTGCCGCGCTCCCGGGCAAAGCCCGCTCACAGAGGTCACTCCGGCCTCAAACCTGGCCGGTGCCGGCCGGCCTTTAGTTTTGCGCGGTCACCCGGAAGAAACGGAGCTGTTCCACGGGGGCGATTTCCCTGCTTACCCAGCCGTCGGAAAGGTCCGCGTCTGACACGTATTGATGCAGGACGGTGAAACTGCCATCCGGACTGGAAGAGGCATATACCGTGTAAAAAAAGGCGTCGGGGACTTGGTTCCAGCTCAGGCGCAGAATTCCGGAATCATCCATCAGGGTCAGATTTTGCGGGGCGCTCAGGGTGGAACCGTCGCCGATGATGATCTGCCGGCCATAGATCGTCCCAATAAAAGGTTGCCAGACACCAAGATTGCCGGGATTGACGTTGTAATTGGTCACATAGCCGGTATAGTAAGGGTTTCCGTTGAAATACCACTGTGAGGGGCCAAGTTCCGAAACCAGCCAGAACCTGCCGCTCCAGTTGATCGTTCCCGCATTGCGGATATACTGGTCTGAGGCCCCGTTCACAAAGGTGGCGGAGTGGTTCATGGTACCGTAATTGTAGAGATCGCCCCCCAGATAAATGGTCAGGTTTCCGTCTCCGCCCATGGTGAGGTAGCCAAAATTATCCAGACGCTGAGTAATAGTCAGGTTACCATTCGAGTATGTAGGGGTGGTGAGCGTTCCGTGGTTGCTGAGCTGTGCTATAGCGTTGGTTTCATAAACCGTCACGGTTCCGAAAGTGGACAGCCTGTCGGCAGTGATGCTTTGGATAAAAGCCGTTTCGCTCATGGTGAGGGAACTGGAAGAGTCGCCGTTCAGCGTGCCTGTTTTGAGGCAGCCGCCAGTGAAATTGAGGTCGTAGCCGCCGTCGCTGTTATACATCAAAACAGCGCCCCCGCCAAGATCAAAGGCGCAGTGGTAAAAGCGCCAATCGGAAAGCAATTGGATAATCCCAGCTGTGGGACTGGAAGAGATATTGGCGCCGTTGATGGGATTGGCTGTCCCGGCTCGCCAAATATTGTGCGGGCCTGGCGCGATGAAGTCGATCCGGTTGGCGTAGGTGGAGCCGTGTTCGTAGAAATCTCCGCCCAAGGCAAGATTCAGTGTGCCGCCCCCATCTCTGGTGATGACGCCAAAGTTGGTGAGGCTCTGGGTGACGGTCAGATTTCCCGTGCAATACACTGGAGTGGAGATGGTGCCATGGTTGACCAGTATGCCGAAGCTGGAACCATGGTTGAATCGCACCGTCCCGTTTAAAACCAGCTCGTTGCCGGTGACGCCGCTTAACCAAGCATCGCCCGCTCCAGTATAGGTGGCGCCGTTTCCCCCTTCGATCACAGCGTTTTGAAGGATTCCGCCCGTCATGGAAAGATCGCTCACAAAAGTACCGTTCAACACCAGATGGGCGCCGTCCAGGTTGATGGTGATGGCTCCGTTGGTTGCCAGATCACTACTGAGGACCAAGGCGCTGGACTCATTCAGGTCGGTCAGATATGGCGGCAAAAAAGTCCCCTGATTGGATAGATACTGGTCCGCAGCGCCTGATAGATAGAGATGGTTGGGTTTCAGGGTTCCGGAGTTGATGATGTTGCCGTAGCAATAAAGCACGATGGCACCGGCGTTATCCCATTTTTCTACCAAACCGCCGTTGTTCAGGTCTCCGTAAACGCGCAGGGCGCCATGAAGTTGGCTGTCAAAGCCGTGGGTCAGGCGGCCCGTTCCGCTCAGGCTCAGATTGTGGCAATAGGACATGGTATCCGGATAGACCAGACCGTTTAAAACTACATCGTCAAACTGGCCGGGAATGCTTCCCCCTGCCCAGGTGCTGGGATTGTTCCAGTATCCGCCTGCTGAAGTGGATTGGATCTCCGCTGCCAAACCAGCCGCGAAAACCCCGAGAACGACAATCAATGCAATATGCTTCATGACACGCTCCATGGAAATTATGATGCCCATATTTCTTGGCAATATCTTGTTGTCAAGAATTTTGTTGCTGGTATTCTACAATTTTTCCTGCTCTCCTTCAACTCAACAGGAATGATTGGCCTCAATCAGAAGATCGTACTTGGGGAGGGGCGAAAACTTTGTGCTGAGGGGTGGAAACAGCTGAGAGAGCTATCGGGGTATGATCCGGCAAACCCGGAAGCCGGCGTAATTCAATCCAGAGGTTGGTGACGTGTTTCCGCGGTTGGCTGTGCGGCAATCGGTTTCCAGGGAACTGAAGCCGCCGCCCCGGCGAACGCGGTTGGGGCCGCGGGGATTGGTTTGCGGGGTGGCGGGATAGTTGGCATAGATGTCCCAGACCCATTCGAAGGCGTTGCCGCTTAGGTCGTGAAGACTGAGTTCATTGGCGGGTTTCAGGCCAACCGGATGGGTGGTAGCTCCGGAGTTTGGATTGTACCAAGCCACCTCCCCCACGTTGTTGCTGCCGCTGTAGGTATAGCCCTGGCTGAGGTTTCCGCCCCGGGCGGCGAACATCCATTCCATTTCAGTAGGCAGGCGGTATCCTCCCGAGGTCCAGTCGCAACTTACCAAGGTATGATTTGCCGCGGTGGTGTTCCACCCCAGCGGCCAATCATCCGGATCTGTGCCGTAGGATCCGTAGCTGTAACAGGGAGTTAGGTTTTCCATTAAACTGCGGCGGTTGCAGTATTCGATGGCCTTGAACCAGGATACCCTTCCCACCGGACGTGTGAGGTCGTCCTGGAAGTCTGAGGGATTGGTACCCATAACGTACAGGTATGAACTCTGGGTTACTTCATGATTGTCGAGGTAAAAAGTGCTCAGGGTAACCTGGGAAGTGCCGTTGGAGAAAGTTCCGCCGCTTACTTCCACAAAGTTTTGGGGTAATTGGACTTCCGACAGCGCGGTGACACAGTAGAAATGACGCGGCTGCGAAGCGTTCAGCGCCCAGCTCAGGCCGCTGGTTTCGCCCAACACTTGCCAGTCCGGCGATCCCGGGGGATGGGGCAAGTCCGCGTGATGGATCCTGTAAAGGGCCGCGTTGGCGCTGGGAGTCCAGGTCAACAGCGTCTGCCCCTCTGACGGGAAAGAGATCATGGTTTGAACCGGCGCGATGATGCCGGCCGTGATCGCGTAAACTTCGTTGGAGAGGCTTGAACTGCCGCTGGCGTTGAAGGCTTTGGCCCTGTAATGGTAGGTGGTGTGCGAGACCAGGTCCAGATCCCGGTATGAGGTGGAATTGGCCGGCAAAACCGCGATTTGGGTCCACATACCCTCATCTCCGGTTTTGCGTTGGATGATGAAACCGGTTTCGTTGTCAGCCGGATCAAGCCAGTTGAGGTCCACCCTGTAGTTGGACACAAGGGTGGCGGAGAGGGCGAGGGGATGAATCGGAATATCCAGTTCCGGATAGATGTTGAACACCGCGGCATGTCCACCGTAGTAGGATACACCGCCGGGATCGAGGTTGTCCAGATAGTAATACCCGTCGTACTGACCGCCCCAGCACCAGTTGACGTGGAAATAATCCTGTTCCTGATATCCGTCCAGGATGAAGAGGTGCGACACGGCAGAGTACGCGGCAATGTAAACGACCGGCCGGCCGAGATCCAGATCCGCGGTGATCATCGCTTTCCAGGCGGCGTCCGCGTAGGACACGCGGTTTCGCAGGTTGGGATGGTTGTAGCCGAAATACTGCTCCAGAGCGGCGGGAAAGGAAAGGGTCAGGAAGGTCGAGACGTCCGGACCAAAGTTTGTTCCCAGGGCCACCGCGCTGTGGTAGAGCAGCCGCGGGATCTCCTGATCGCCGGGAGGGCAGACAGCCGCCATGTTGTCCCAGACATAGGTGGCGGCGCCAAAATTGGCGGATATGGTTCCGTAAAGGTTGCTCTGGTAGGCGCGGGAACCCGTTCCGTGCTCCGGATAGGCCCAATAACGCATCACCTGTGCCATTGCCGCCGCTCCGCAACCCGCCCAGGCATGTCCTCCGGCGATGCTGGCAGGGTCTTCCGGACAGGCGGAGTTGTAGGGATGGCCCTGGTTCCAGGTTGTGTTCAACAGAGGCGGGATGCTCCTGATGCCGCGGAGCGCAAGTGGTTCCGGCGCCAGCAGTTCATTCCAGCGATCCCGGTTGGCGGGCAGAGAAACCTGCCGGTTTATCACGGACTGGACCTGCTCCGCGCAGCCATTTAGCCACTCCGATACAGCGGGGGAGACCACAGGCTGGGTGAAACTGCCGGTTCCACTGTAGGCGAGGATGGGAGGGCACTCCGTATCCGCGGACAGGATCATGAATCCGCCGTCGCGGGAATTCAAAAGGTGGATGAGGGCCTGCCCGTCCCGCTCGATAGTATGAGCGCTCCGCACACGCAGGCCGGACCGTTCCGGCTGATGCGCGCTCCACCAGGTTCGCGCTGCCGCGACAGCGTCATCAAGGGTCACAGGCACCGCCGCAAGAACTGAAAAACTCAGGGAGATCAGGATCACCAGGAATCTACTGATGGGCATGTGATATCCTTTGAGGTGCAGGGTTAAACTCAACCCTCCCGGGCCCGGTCACGCTCGAGGTCTTTCTGTTGAAGGGTTTCGCGCTTATCGTAGGTCTTCTTGCCCTTCACCAGGGCGATGATCACCTTGCAGCGGCCGCGATCGTTGATGAAAATTTCCAGGGGAACGATGGTCATGCCCAGTTCCTCGGTTTTCCCCCGCAGGCGGCGGATCTCGTTCTTATGCAGCAGCAGCCGGCGTTTGCGGGTGGGGTCGGGGCTGAATTGGGTGGATTTTTCGAAAGGCGAGATGTGAAGGTTGAGCAACCAGCACTCGCCGTCGATGATCCGCGCGTAGCTGTCCTTGAAATTCACCTTGCCGGCGCGGATGGACTTGATCTCGCTGCCCACGAGGGCGATGCCGGCTTCGTATGTCTGGATCACGAAGTAGTCGTGCAGGGCGCGCCGGTTCTTGATCTGCGCCATTATTCCAGCTCCTTCAGAACGCGATTTTTCCAGCTTTTGGCGGTGGCGACCAGTTCCGCTTCGTCCACTTTGGTCAGCCGGCCGTCTTTAAGCACGATCTCGCCGTTGATGACCACGTCGCGCACCTGTTTGGCGCCGAGGGTGTAAACCACGTGGGACCAGGGGTTGTAGACCGGCTGGCTTTCCAGGCCTGACAGCGACAGTACGCAGATGTCGGCGTCCTTGCCGATCTCCAGAGAGCCGCGCCGATCCGCCACCCCCAGGGCCCGGGCGGCGCCGCTGGTGGCCATTTGCACCGTTTTAACGGCCGGAAGAAAGGCGGGATCGTTGTTCAGGGCCTTGTGCAGTTTGGCGGTGAGGTCCATTTCGGCGAAGAGGTCGAGGTTGTTGTTGCTGGCCACGCCGTCGGTGCCGAAACAAACGTTCACGCCCGCGGCCAGATACGCGGCCAGGGGCAGAATGCCGGAGGCGAGTTTGAGGTTGGAATCCGAGCAAATGGCCACGGAAGCTGGATTGGCGGCCATCAGCGTGATCTCGTCGGGATCGGTCCAGATGGCGTGGGCGTAAACAGCCGGAAGTTCCAAAATACCCACTTTTTGCAGGTGGAACACGGGTTTGAGGCCATGCTCTTTGAGACAGGCCTCCACCTCTTCCCGGCTTTCCGAGAGGTGCAGGTGCAGCGGAATGTCATGTTCGGCGGCCACACGGGCGCACTTACTCAGGGTCTGTTCCGAGCAGGCGTAGATGGAGTGGGGAGCCAGGTTGAAATCCAGCAAAGGATCAGCCTTGTAGCGTTGCCGCAATTCCAGAACCTTGTTGCCCAGAGCTTCGCTCCCGGCGTTGCCGTGGCCGTCCAGCACCGCCTCGCCGATGATGGCGCGAAGTCCCGCCTGGGAACAGGCGTTCGCCACTGCCGGCATGTCAAAGTACATGTCCTGGATCTGGGTGATGCCGTTTTTGATCATCTCCGCGGCGCCGTGGAGCGCGGCCTGGCTGATGAATTCGCGGCTGAGCATTTTGGCCTCGAGCGGCCAGATGAAATCCCGCAGCCAGGCCTGCAGCGGCAGGTCGTCCGCCAGACCGCGGAAATAGCTCATTGGCAGATGGGTGTGGGCGTTGATCAGCCCGGGCATAACGATGCAGTCGGAGGTATCCAGGCGCTGCCGGGCCTGATACTTTTCTTCCCGGGGGTCAAAAATGTCCAGAACGCGGCCTTGATCGATGGCGATGGCCTGATCCTCGAGTACGCGCAGGTTCTCGTCCAGGGTCAGGATGATGCCGCCTTGCATGATCAGATCGACGCTGCGGGCCATGAAGCTTATCCCTGCACCTTCTGGGCGGCCGCGCCGGGGGCGAAAACGCCTTTGGGGGTGATGATGCCCTGGATCAGTTCGGCCGGAGTGATGTCAAAACCCGGATTGAGAACGGGGGAACCGGGATTGGCGGTGATCTGTCCGCCGTAAAATTTCAGCTCTTCCTCGTCTCTGAATTCGATGGGGATCTCCGTGCCCTGGCGGCTGGCGAAATCGAAGGTGGAAAGCGGCGCGGCCACGTAGAAAGGTATGCCGTGATACTTGGCCAGCACGGCCTTGTCGTAGGTGCCGATCTTGTTGGCAATGTCGCCGTTGAGGCAAACGCGGTCGGCGCCGGTGATCACCAGGTCGATCTCTTTTTTCCAGAAGTAGTAGCCGCTGGCGCTGTCCGGGATGATCGCGTGCGGAATGCCTTCCTGCTCCAGTTCCCAGGCCGTGAGCTTGGAGCCTTGGTGACGGGGCCGGGTTTCGCTCACATACACGAAGATGCCGCGGCCCGCGCGATGGGCCAGCCGCACCACGGCCAGGGCGGTGCCCCAATCCACGGTGGCGAGGGCGCCGGCGTTGCAGTGGGTGAGAATTCTGGCTCCGTCGGGGATCAGCGGCAGGCCCTGTTCTCCGATCAGGCGGCAATCCTCGGCGCTGCGGTTGGCGAATTCCTTGGCGGCCAGCAGCGCCACATTGCGGGCGTGGGCGAGGTCCGGAATGAATTTAATGGTCTGCTCGTAAACGTAGTTGACGCCGCTTTGGAGGTCAACCGCGGTGGGGCGGGTGGCGATCAGCAGATCGTGGGCCTGGCGGATGTGGTTGCGGAAATGCTGGTCCGGAGCGTTCTTCGCCGCCAGCGCGAGGCCAAAGGCGCCCGCAGCACCGATGGCCGGGGCTCCGCGCACATTCATGTTGCGGATGGCCTCCGCCACCTGCAGGTGGTCGGTGAACTCCATCAGGGTGAAATCCTGCGGTATCCTGTTCTGGTCTATCATCCGCAGGCGTCCGTGTTCCCACCAGACACTGCGGTGTTCGCGTCCGTCAACGATCATCGGCCGAGGTTTCCAAAGCGGCAGGGCCGGGACGGCGTTTGAGGCGCGTGTAGGCAAGACCGCCGCCGAGGGCCAGCAGACTCGCCAGCAGCCCGATCAGGCTGAGGCGTACGCCGGTTTTATAAGAGGGGGGAGCGAAAACCAGTTCCAGCTTGTGCGCGCCGGCGGGGATCTGGAGGCCACGCAGGATGTAGTTCGCGGCGTGAATGGGAATCTCTTTCCCATCCAGCATGGCCTTCCAGCCGGCGGGGTAGTAGATCTCGCTCAGCACCAGGAAGGCGGGCTTGTCGGTGTAAAGGTCGTAGGCCAGTTTGTGCAGTTCGGCCGCGGTCTGCGTGACCCTGGCGGAATCGGGCTTCTGGATCCCGGGGAGGTCTGTTTCCACATAGGCCAGGCGGCGGGGGGCGAAGCTTTCAGAGCGCAGCAGCGGCAGGATGGAATCCGCCGGCGCCACTTTCTGCACGGCGTCCACGAACCAGGCCCGGGGCAGGGCGGTTTCGTTGCGGTAGACCGAGGTGCCGTCGAAGCCTTTGAAAACAGGGGTCAGCTTGTTGTAGACCTGGTTGTAGGGCGGAAAATCCAGGGTGAAGAGCGAATCGTTCGGCAGCGGATCGGGATGCAGGATATATTTGGTGGAGAGCATATCCAACACCGGGGTGGGTTTGTCCACCGGCATCTCACCTTCTTTCATGCCGTACATGCCCATCATCAGGCGGCCCCATTCGCCGGGCTTCTTGGTGTCGGGATCGCCCTCGATCAGCTTCAGCAGCTTGTCGTAACGCTCCAATTTGGCGGCGGAATAGCCGGTAACGGTCTGGTGGTGATAAGCCCATTCGCCCGCTGGTTTGGGCATTCTGGCTTCCGAAAGCAGGCTCTGGCCGAGGGGCAGGATACGGTAGTTGGATTTGTCCGCCAGCAGAAAATCGTCGTAATCCTGCGGCGCGAAGCGGTCGGCGTATTCCTGCCTGGCCTGCAGGGTTTCACTCCTGAGGAATTTTCCTGTGTAAACCCAGAGGTCGATGAAGGCCAGCAACGTAAGCAGCAGCACAAAGGCCACCTGCGGCAGTTTTTTGACGCTCTTCAGCCAGGCGAGGCCGAGGCTCAGGCTCAGCAGCAGCAGGCTGATGAGGCCGCTGTTGTAAAGCACGCCCAGCCTGTCTTCTTTCATGGTGGCGGGCAGTTCTTTAAGACCCTGTTGGGAAATCTGTTGCAAATCCGAAGCGCTGGTGAAGCTCAGTCCGCCAAAGATGGCTTTGGCCGCGATCAGCCAGAGGAAAAAGACGCCGCCGCAGATCAAGAACGCCCTCAGGAGGCCCTTGCTCCAGGCCTTGGTTTGCTCCGCGCTGAGGCTGAGGATGGTGTCCAGGCCCAAAGCGGCCAGCACCACGGCGTTGATCTGCACCATGGTGAGGATCATCGAGGGCACCCTGAATTTATTGAAATAGGGCAGGTATTTCAAAAACAGGTCCGAAAGCCAGGGTGTGGCGCTGCCGAAGGACATGATGAGGAAAACCAGAGAAGAGGTGGCCAGGAAAACCGCCATCCGGCGGTGCTTGGTGCCGATCAGGGCGATGATCCCGAAAGCCAGCACGATCAGTCCGAAATAGTTGTAAACCTGCGTGAACGGCATGTAACCCCAGTAATTCTGATTCACGCCGCCATAGAAATCCGGGATGAAGAAGGTGATGATCTCCTTCGGATGGAAGCTCCAGCCTTGGGCGTAGCTTGTTTCCAAGCCCGCGCTGCCGCCGCGCTGGGTAAATTTGCTGTATTCCATCGTGCTGAGATAGGGGTTCAGCACCGCCAGCAGAGTGAGCGCCACCGCCACCACGGCCAAAGCCGTAAAGAGCCAGAAGCGTTTATGGTCCTTGGCCCGGATACTGACGCTCAGCTGCCACACCCAGTACATGCCCAGAAAGAGATAGAGGTAATAGCTGATCTGGGGATGGTTTTCCCGCAGCTGCACGATCAGCGTGGTGGCCAGGAAGCCCAGCCCCAGCAATCCCGGTTTCTGGCGCAGGCGCATGAAGGCCCAGATCACCCAGGGGATGTACATGATGGCCCGGAATTTGGTGTTGTGGCCTATTTCCACCAATCCCAGCCAGTGGCAGGAAAACATGAAGGCCACGGTGCCGAAAAAGCTGGTCCAGATGTCCATTTTAAGGAACCGCAGCAGCAGAAACATCCCCAGCGCCCCCACGAAGAGCAGGAAGATGCGCCAGTTGATCAGCTTGTCCGTTAGCCGGGAAAGGTTTTCCAAGAAGGGCCAGCGGTTCGGGAACGAGATCAGGTAGGCGGGCATGCCGGAAAACATGCTCTGGGTCCAGAGGGCGTTGTCCGTGTGCTCCTGGTTGTAGGCGATGATCTTGTTCGCCGCGCCCTGCCACTGCGAGATGTCCGAAGCCTGAGGGGTCTTGCCGCCGAAGGCCACGGGGAAATAGAGCAGGCTTACGAAGACCAGCAGAAAGCCCATCAGCGCCCAGGGCAGCCAGGGCTTGTGCGTCAGGGTATCCATCCAGCTGGAAGTTCCCGTGGTCTGGGCCACCTGCCTGTGGTGCTTCGCCAGTCCCGCCCGGATGTCTTTGGCGTGGGAGGCGGGCTTGTTTCCGCCTTTATGCTGAAATTTGGGGTTGACATTTTTCTTGGACATTTTATCCTCAATTCAAAGATGATTTTTTCATCAGAATTGCGCCGCCCTTATCGGTCAAGCACAAAATGCGGCGGCAATCGCCAAAAGGGAGACACACCATGGTTTTCGAGTTTCGCAAGAGGATCTATGGCTTCGAGTGCGACGTCTACGGGCACCTGAACAACGCCTGCTACCTCCAACTGCTGGAAAGCGCGCGTGCCGAGGCCATGATCGCCATGGATATGTCCGTGGCCCGGATGCGGGAACTGGACCTCCAGGTCTTCATCCGCGAATTCCATCTGGACTACCGCCTGGCCGTGGATCACGAGGACGTCATCACCATTAAAAGCTGGTTCGACGACATGAACCGCGTGAAAGGCCACTGGACACAGCGGATATACAATTCGCGGGGCCAACTCTGCTTCGAGGCGCGGATGATCGGAGTCTTCGCCAGCGGCGGCAAGGCCCGGCGTCTGCCTCCGGAGGTGTTTGAACTCTTTCTGGCTTATCTGGAACCCCCCGCCGCGGATTGAAGCGGGAGGCATGATCATCCGCGCTCTTTTTTCTCCGGACTGTCCTGAATAAACGGATTTGTGCTGATTCTGCTATCCGTGCTTTTCCCCGTCCGGCCAAGCTTTCTCTGCCTCTCTTTCCCTCTGTGGCAAAACTCCACTGTGTCTTCCCGGCTCCGGGATGAAAGCCAGCCCCTCCCCGCGAATATGAGCCTTGAATTATAATACTTTACAAAATCAGACCGGAAAAAATCCTGACCTCAGTTAAATCAATTTAAGGAATCCTCACTTGTTAAAATTCACCGATATCTCCCTTCCCGAGCCACTGCTCAGAGCAGCCGCCAACCTGAATTACACCACCCCCACCCCGATCCAGGCTTCCACGATCCCCTGGCTGCTGGAAAACGAAGGCGACCTCATCGCCCTGGCCCAAACGGGCACAGGCAAGACCGCCGCGTTCGGTTTTCCCATCCTCAGCCAGACCGATATAGAAAAACCCTGGGTGCAAACCCTCATTCTTTGCCCCACCCGCGAACTCTGCCTGCAGATAAACAACGATTTCAACGCCTACGCCAGCTTCATGCCCCGCCTGAAAACCACAGCCGTCTATGGCGGCGCCTCCATACAAAAACAGAAGGACGCCCTCAAAGCCTGTCCGCAGACCGTGGTGGGAACTCCCGGCCGTGTGCTGGACATGATCAAGCAGGGCGCCCTCAAGATCGAACAGATCTCGCGCCTGGTGCTGGATGAAGCGGACGAGATGCTCAACATGGGCTTCAAGGACGACCTCTTCGAGATCATGAGCCACGCCCCGGCCGACAAACAGATCCTGCTCTTTTCCGCCACCACCACCCGGGAAGTGGCCAAGCTGGCCAGCACCTTCCTGCGCGAACCCCACCGCATCAGCGAAGGCAACGAACAGCAGGGCGCCGAGAACATCCAGCATTTCTTTTATCGGGTGCACGCCCGGGATAAATATCTGGCCCTCAAACGCATCGCCGACATGAATCCCAAGATCTACGGCATCGTCTTTTGCCGCACCCGCACCGAAACCCAGGAGATCGCCACCAAACTCCAGCACGACGGCTACAACGCCGACGCCCTCCACGGCGACCTCAGCCAGGGCCAGCGCGAACTGGTGATGAACCGCTTCCGCTCCAAATACGTGCAGCTCCTCATCGCCACCGACGTCGCCGCCCGCGGCCTCGATGTGGACGACCTTACCCACATCATCAACTACCATCTGCCCATGGAGCCGGACATCTACATCCACCGCTCCGGCAGAACCGGTCGGGCCGGCAAAAGCGGAGTTTCCATCAGCATCATCCACCCCCGCGAGATCGCCGCCCTCAAGGCCGTGGAAAAGCGC
Source organism: uncultured Candidatus Cloacimonadota bacterium (assembly GCA_964631015.1). GTDB lineage: Bacteria > Cloacimonadota > Cloacimonadia > Cloacimonadales > Cloacimonadaceae > Syntrophosphaera. The sequence continues at coordinate 21,549 of CAZVXH010000011.1, forward strand.
CTCAACCGCGAGATCGTCTTTTCCCAGGTGCCCACCGGACGCGAGATCTGCGAAAAACAGCTCTTCAATTTCATCGATATCGTGGAACGCGTGGAAGTGGCCACGGAGGAGATCGAATCCTTTTTGCCCAACGTCTATAAAAAACTCGGCTGGATGAGCCGCGAAGAGCTGATCCAGCGCTTCGTCTCGGTGGAATTCAACCGCTTCCTCAGCTATTACAAGGACAGCGCCGACCTCAACCAGGCCACCCAGCGCCAAACGCCCCGCGAAAACGAACACGTTACCTTCAAGACCTTCCGGCTGGCTGTGGGCCGCCGCAACGGGGTCACCAAACGTGATCTGATGACCTTTATCAACCGCCTCAAGATCGCCCGCAGCATCGAGATCGGCCACATCAACATCGCCGAGGGCCACACCCTCATCGAGCTCGACGGCGCTTACGAAAGCCAGATCATGAAAGCCTTTGCCCGCAACAACTACAACGGCGAAACCATCAACGCCTCGGTGCAGAGCTCTTCCCGGGATGACAGCCCCGCCCCGGACCGGGAGCATAAATACGCCCGCAAAAGCGCTGACGGCCCAAGAAGCGACCGCAACGAGAGCTATTCCCGCCCCTCCGGCGACAAACCCGACCGCAAATACGGCAAACCCCAGGGCGACAAGCCAGAACGCAAGTATGGCAAACCTCAGGGCGACAAACCTTACGCCAACCGCGCCAAAACCAAGGCGCCCAAGGGTATCACCTCCGCCAAAAAGGCCTATTCCGGCCCCGGCAAAATCCAGGCCAAACGCAAAAAAATCACCCCCAGGGACGCCTGACCCGGTTTCGGGCAGCCTCCCCTCTTCTGAACGGCCCCGCGCCGTCAACAGGACCCGTGCGCGGGTTTTTGGAAGGATAAACAATGCATAAGATCAAAAACATAGCCATCATCGCCCACGTGGACCACGGCAAAACCACTCTGGTGGATGCCATGCTCCGCCAGACCGGCGTGTTCCGCAGCAACGAAACCGTGGTCGAGCGCGTGATGGATTCCAACGCCATCGAAAAAGAGCGCGGCATCACCATCTTTTCCAAATGCGCCTCCCTCACCTACAACGGCTACCGCATCAATCTGGTGGACACGCCCGGCCACTCCGACTTCGGCGGGGAGGTGCAGCGCATCATGAAGATGGTGGATTCCGTGCTGCTGCTGGTGGACGCCTTTGAAGGCCCCATGCCGCAGACCAAATACGTACTCAAAAACGCTCTGGACATGGGCCTCAAACCCATCGTGGTGATCAATAAGATCGACCGCGCCAACGCCCGTCCCCACGATGTGCTGGACATGATCTTCGAGCTCTTTCTGGAACTAAACGCCCAGCCCGAACAGCTGGATTTCCCCGTGATCTACGCCTCCGGCAAAGACGGCTATGCCATCGCCGAGATCGGCGACGCGGCCCTGAATATCTTTCCCCTGCTGGATCTGGTGATCGACCAGGTGCCCAACGCCAAAGGCGACCGCCAGCGCAGCTTCCAGATGCTCGTCTCCGCCATCGAGTACGACCAGTATCTGGGCAAGCTGGGCACCGGCAAGGTCCACAGCGGCACCCTCCGCCCCGGCGACGAGGTGCTGCTCCTCAAGCGCGACGGCGATCAGCTAGTCTACAAGGTCACCAACCTCTTCAACTACCACGGCCTCCAAAAAAAAGAGATCAAACTGGCCCACGCCGGTGATATCGTCACCATCGCCGGACTGGAACTCATCGACATCGGCGAAACCGTCTCCACCAAAGACAATCCCGTTCCCCTGGCCAGCATCAGCATCGACGAACCCACCATCGCGGTGGAGTTTCTCATCAACAATTCCCCTTTCATGGGCCGCGCCGGCAAATGGCTCACCTCCAGCAAGATCTGGGAACGCCTGCAAAAAGAGCTGCAGACCAACGTTTCCCTCGTGGTGGAAAAGACCAATTCCGCGGACACCTTCGTGGTGAAGGGCCGGGGTGAATTGCAGCTCTGCATCCTGATGGAAAACATGCGCCGCGAGGGCTATGAATTTCAGATCTCCAAACCCCGCGTACTCTTCAAGGAAATGGACGGCAAGCTGCTGGAACCCATGGAACTCGCGGTGGTGGAGGTAAGCCAGGAACACGTGGGCGCCGTGATCGACATGATGGGCGCCCGCAAAGGCGAACTCGTGAGCATGACCCCCGCCGTGGACGGCTATGCCCGCCTCGATTTCAAGATCCCCGCCCGCGGACTCATCGGCTGCCGCAACGAATTTCTCACCGAAACCCGCGGCACCGGCATCATGACCCAGTGCTTCTCCGGCTATGAACCCTTCAAAGGCGAGATCAGCGGCTCCGCCCACGGTTCGCTGGTATCGCTGGAGACAGGCATCGCCCTCGGCTATTCCCTAAACGCCTTTCAGCCCCGCGGTACCTTCTTCATCCATCCCAACACCGAGGTCTACGCCGGCATGGTGGTGGGCCAGCACAGCAAGGAAAAAGACCTCGTGATCAACGTCTGCCGCGGCAAAAAACTCACCAACAACCGCGCCGCCGGCAAAGACGACGCCATCAACCTCATCCCCCCGCGCATCTTCAGCCTCGAACAGGCTATGGAATACGTGGGCGACGACGAACTGCTGGAGATCACTCCGGACAACATCCGCCTGCGCAAAAAGATCCTCCACCACACCGACCGTAAACGCGCCGAAAACGCCTCCTGAAGCGCTCAGCCCGGACGGCCACGCTGGAGCACAGGCATGGAGCCGCGGCAAGCGTGTACAGGTGAAAGGGTGCAACTGGACCCGCCCGTCACCAAGCCGGCCAGAGCGTGTCATTCCGGAACACAGGAACGGAATCCAGGCCTTCTGGGAGTAGGCCATGGCAGGCATTCCACCCAATCCGACCATCCAACTCCCCTGTTGTCCGAAACTTTAGCAAAAATCCTGTAATTCGTGGCCACCATAAAAAAACCCCGGGACCTGCCCGGGGCTTTGGTTTTATACGAGGTAAGAACTTATTTTACGATCAGCATCTTCTTGGTCACATTCAGTGACTGGGTGCTGAGTTTATACAGATACACTCCGCTCACGCAGCGGTTGCCGTTGTTGTCCAGGCCGTTCCAGTGGATCTCGCGGCTGCCTTCGCCCACCTCAAAGGTTCTCACGAGGCGCCCCTGGGTGTTGTAGATGCTCACGGTGCCGTGATCGCCGGCTTTGATGTCCACTGTGAAGCTGGTTCCTGTCTTGAAGGGATTGGGATAGGCGTTGCCCAGCAGGTTCTGGGTGGGCAGTTCCGGAATGTCCTGTCCGCTCACCGTGGCGCTCACGGGGCCGAAGAACTGCGAGGCGTTCACATTCACCCCTTCCAGCCAGTAGTAATAGGTGGTGTTGGTTTCCACCTCGTGGTCCTCGTGTTCATACACGGTCTGGGTGGAGGTGTTGGTGGCGCCGATCAGGATGGGCGTGATGTTCAAGGCGTTGCCGAGTTGACTGGTTTCAGCCCGGTAAACCCTGTAGCCAAGCATGTCGGTCTCGGATTCGGTGGTCCAGCGCAGGTCCACAAATCCCTCCGCGCCTGTGGTGGCGGTGAAGGAACTCAGTTCCACCGGTGTGGTGCCGGGATAGCCGTTGAAGAAGATCGACTGGTTGGAGGTGATGTTGGGTACCGTCTGGGTGGGGGGCATCCAGGTATAGCCTGCCAAATCAACGTAATAAGTGCTGGTGGTGCCGGTGGTCTGGGATATATGATTGGGGGTGGTCAGACTTGTGCTCACGCCGTCCTTGTAAATGAGGGCACCCTGGGGATTGGAGTCCACATACACGTTATAGCCGCTGATGAAGGTGCCGGCCGAGATGAAGATCCAGGTGTCGTAGAGGCTGTCTATATAGTCGGCGACCGCCAGTTTGATGTGGTTGCTTACTCCGGGGGTCACGGTGGCGTTGATCGCGATGGGTATGGTGAAGCCGTCGCACTGGATGTCGTTGGTTCCCGGGTAGGGATAGTTGCTCACATAGTAAGGCTGGTTGATGGTTTGATTGATGGTGCCGATGGAGATGGGCGTGCTGGTGCCGGGGATGAGGGCGATGTTCACGCCATTGAGAAAAAATCCAAACACATCATGATAGTCAATGTACTCTTCGTACTCCTCGGATCCCATCACGAAAGTGAACTGTAGATTCTGGGTCTGGGGAATGAAATCGAACTCCAATATACAGGCATCGTTCGTTGTGCCGCCACCCACCAGAGCGCTCAGGTCCGTGTCACCCGCCAAGGAATTGCTCTGTGTGGCATTATCCGCGTTGTTTGGACCCTGGGCAAGCGCCGCGGCTCCGCTGGACAGGATGATGCCTTGACTGATCCCGATCCCAGCCGGGGCTCCGCCGGTATATACGCCCGCGGAGACTGCGGCCCCGGTGAAAACGATGTTGGAAGTGGAAACGCCGCCCCCAACGAGATTCTGTACCAAATCCGCGGCGGTCACTCCGTTGTTCAGGTCAGTGACGCTGATGGTCGCTCGCTGTCCGGACGCCGGCAGGGGTGTGTTGGGTACGGATCTGCCTTCCGCGAACATGAGGCCAGGCCCCAGCAATAGCACGACGATAAGTAAAACCAAATGTGCTCTCTTCATCTTGTTCTCCTCTTTTTCGGCAACCCGGATCAGGCCGCCAAGGTTGACCGGAACCCCAAAAAACCGGACCGAAAGTGAATGACTCTCACCTCTGAACGCGGCAGGGAATCCCGAAACTCTTTTCAGATGCCGCCTTCATGGCATCTGAACCCAAAAATAACTTCTGCGTGAAAGTACAACTTTACAAAACTTGGGTTCATTTTTATGGGGCCTTTATTATGCGTCAAGCATAAATAACCCCGATTTCGCGGAGTTTGTGGATTGATTTCAACAGCGACCCTTCCGCCCCGGTTCCGGCCTTTATCCCCTTTAGCGATACAGGGCCTTCAACATCTGTGCTTGGGCCAGCGTTTTCCGCCTTGCTCACCTGGAGGGGATTCCACCCAAACTGGCTTGACCCGCCTGTCTTGAAAGAGCAGGTCTTCCGGACCGCTACGCCCCAAAACTTCTCTTGCCAACACCTTGTCCGCCTCCCATTGAGTTCCCATTGCCCGGATGGGTTGTTAATGGGATGCACTCGGGATGTGAATGGGATGAGGCCAAGGGGGAAATCCGGGGAAAAATACGGCTCAGGTTCAGTTATGGTGGGCAAACCCAGAGCCCGTCATTCCGGCGTAGGCTGGAATCCAGCCAAGGTACCACGTGGCGCATGATGCCAATCATGCGGGGATGCCACGTAGCGCATGATGCCAATCATGCGAGATACCACAACGCAGCACTGGAATGCTGCGCTACATCCGCCACCAAGCCAAACCCTCTCTGTGTCTTTGTTTCTCTCCATCTCTGCGTCTCTGTGTCTCTGTGTTAAAAAACCTCCGCTTTTCTCTGCCAACCTCTGCTCTTCTCTGTGTTAAAAAACCCTTTCCCCCTTTTCCCCCTTTCTCCTTTTCTCCCTGTCTCTGTGCCTCTGTGTTAAAAAACCCTTTTCTCTGTATCTCTGTACCTCTGTTTTTTTAAAAACCCTTTCTCTCTTTCCCCCATATCCGTTCCTCGGAATGAATTCCGGGCACCCAACAAGCTGAAGCTTATGCTACATATGATCCTCCGCTTTTACTCTGCTGTTGCTCTGCTTTTCTCTGTGTTAAAAAAACCCTTTCTCCCTTTCTCCCTTTCCCCCTTTCTCCCTTTCTCCTTTTCTCCCCATCTCTGTGTCTCTGTGTTAAAAAACCCTCTCCAGTTTCGGAAAAATCCCCTTGACACAATACCCCCCTCCCAAAAGCGTGCATTCTCAGTTTAGAAAAAAAGGTGGTGATTTGTTTGCCGACAGTAGTTTCCAAAGATAATGAGTCCTTCGATTACCTGTTGAAAAGGTTCAAGAAGAAATGCGAGAAAGCCGCGATCCTCTCCGAGATCAAGAAGAGACAGGCCTACGAGAAGCCCAGTGTCCGCAAAAAACGCGAAGACAACGCTTCCAAACGCAAAATGCTCAAGATCCAGCGCAGAATGCAGCGCTACATGAGGTAGCCGCGGGCGTTTCCCGTCATCCATTCACCTGAACCGTTTGCAACAGGGATTCGTCCCTGTTTGCTTTTTTATTTGGCAAAAAAGAGGTAAATTATGGGTTTCATCGACTGGCTTATCGTGATCCTGCTGGCCCTGGCGGCCTTCCAGGGTTTCCGCAAGGGGCTGGTGGCCACGCTGGTCCGCATCGGCGGCGCCATCGCGGTCTTTCTGCTCATCGGGCAGGTTTTTCCGCTGGTAAAGAACGGCCTGATCGTCAACCTCAAGCTGGGCCTGGTGCCGGCCAACCTGTTGGCGGTGCTGCTGATCATCGTGGTGGTGGCGGTGATTTTGGGCCTCATCAACCATGTTTTCAAGAAACTGCTCAAGGCCTCCCATCTTTCCGGACTGAACAAGTTTCTGGGCCTGATCTTCGGCTTCCTGAACGGGCTGGTGGTCATCATCGTGCTGATGGTGCTGCTGGACCTGGCGCCAAAGCTCGCCACCCCGCTCAAGGACGGCGCCAAACACCCCGTTTACGCCGCCGTGGACACCTTCAAGGAAGATGTTTTCACCAGCCTCAAGTTTGAGGAACGCGACCGCTTCCGGCAGATCAAAGCGAAGCTCAAAAAGGAAGACTCCCAGACCCAGACAGCGCGATGAACTCCCCCGAGCTGTACGCGGACCTGGAATACGCCCGGCTGAAGGAACAGGTGGCCTCGCGCTGCCACAGCCAGTTGGGCAGGGACCTCGCCGCCGGACTCGCCCCCCTGGCGGATAAACGCGCCATCGAAGCCTCCCTGCGTCTGGTGGGTGAGCTCCAGGAATGCCTGGAACACGGTCTGGACAAGGATTTCAGCGACCTCGCCGATCTCGGCCCCCTCTTCAGCGACCCCCACTATTCCCTCTTCGCCTTCGAGGAATTCCGCCTCGTCTGGCTCAACGCCCGTCTGGCCGGCGGGATCGCCGCCTCAGCCTCCGCCCTGGAAAGTTTCCCCGTCCTGCGCCGCCTCTGGCTGAAGATCACCGCCCTGGACTGGATCTGCGAGCGTTTCGACCGCGTTTTCGATCCCGAGGGCGAGGTGCTGGATTCCGCTTCGCCGGAACTGGCCCGCATCCGCAAGCGGGTGGCCTCGCTCCAGCGCTCGATCCAGAAGACCATGCAGGGGATGCTGTCCGATCCCCGCCTCGAAGGCTATCTCCAGGACAAATTCATCACCCGCCGCGACGACCGCTATGTGCTTCCCATCCGCGAAAGCGCCGCCCCCTATGTGCCCGGGATCGTGCAAAGCCAGAGCGGCAGCGGCAGCACCCTCTTCATCGAACCCCAGTCCGTGGTGCCGCTCAACAACGAGCTGCAGCTGCTCCGCCAGGAGGAAAAGCGGGAGATCTTCCGCATCTTCACGGAATTCACCGCCCGGATCAAGGAACAGGCCGCCACCCTGCTGACCAATCAGGAGGCGATGGCCGCCCTCGATTTCCGCTACGCCTGCGCCCGCCTCTGCCGCTCCCTCGGCGCCAGGGTACCCCAAATAGTGGACAGACCAGTCCTCAAGCTGATCTCGGCCCGCCATCCCCTGCTCATCCTGCGCCTCGGCAAACCCGCGGCAGTGGTGCCTTTCGATCTGGAGATCGGCCTCGAAGCCAGCATCGTGCTGCTCAGCGGACCCAACACCGGCGGCAAGACCGTGCTGATGAAAGCCGCCGGACTCCTCACCCTGATGGCCCTCTCCGGCCTGCCCATCCCCGCCGACGCCGACAGCGAGATCGGCCTCTTCGCCCAGGTTTTTGCCGATATCGGCGACGACCAAAGCATCGAAAACGCCCTCTCCACCTTCAGTTCACACGTCAGCAAGATCGGCCGGATGCTGGCCGCGGCGGACGGCAACAGCCTCGTGCTGATCGACGAGATCGGCGCCGCCACCGACCCCCAGCAAGGCTCAGCCCTCGCCCAGGCCATCCTGGAACGCTTTACGGACCTCGGCTGCAAGGCCATCGTCACCACCCACTACACCGCCCTCAAGATCTTCGCCGAAAGCCATCCCGCCTGCCTCAACGCCTCGATGCAGTTCGACCTCAAGAGCCTCACCCCCACGTTCCGCTTTTCACCCGGCATTCCCGGCGACAGCTTTGCCATCGAGGTGGCCTCGTCCCTGGGCCTGCTCCCGGAGCTCATCGACCGCGCCAAAACCCTCAGCGGCAGCCAAAACCTCGAATTCACCGAACTCCTGAAGAAGATGCAGGCCGAAAAGAAGGCCCTCGGCCGCGCTTCCTACGAATATCAGCTCAAAACCCGCAACCTCGAGGCCAAACTCCAGGAGCTGGAAGGCCGCGAGGACAAGCTGGAGGACGAGCTCAAGCAGCGCAAACAGAAGTTCATCAAAGAGTTGCAGAGCGAGCTGATCTCGCAGCAAAAGCTTTACCAGCAGGAACAGGAAACTCTCCGCAAGCTGGGCCGGGAAGAACGCAAAGCGCTTTCGGAAAGGAAATTGCATGAAATTTCCGGTAAATTGCAGGACATCCGTGAGGAACTCACCGCGGCCGGAACCGGAAACCAGCCCAAGGTGCGCGATCCCCAGCCCGGAGACCGCGTCTGGCTGGCCAGTTTCGAAACCGAGGCCATCCTTCTGGAGATCCGCGACGGCAGCGCCAGCGTGGACATGAACGGGATCAGTTTCCGGGTACCGGCGGACAGCCTTTACCAGGCCCCGCCCCGCCCCCGCGAGCCGGATTCCCCGCCTCTCGCCACCACTCACGCCACCTACAGGGCCGCCAACGAGCTCAAGCTCCTCGGCCTCACCTTCGACGAGGCCCGGCCCCTGATCGACGAGTTTTTGGACAACGCCACCCTCGCCGGGCTCCACAACCTCCGGATCGTCCACGGCAAAGGCACCGGCGCCCTCAGGGGCAAGGTGCGCGACTATTTGCAGAGGAAAAAAACGGTGCTCTCGCTCGACACGCCCATCCCCGCCGAGGGCGGCAGCGGAGTTACCCTGGTGAAGATTTAGATGGATAACAGCCTCATCGAACAAATCCGCCACGCCAACGACATCGTGGACGTGATCCAGGGCTATCTGCCCCTGAAACACGCGGGCGCCAACTGGCGCGGGATCTGCCCTTTCCATCAGGACACCAACCCCTCCCTCAACGTGAGCCCCTCCCGCCAGATCTTCAAATGTTTCGCCTGCGGCAAGGCCGGCAATGTTTTCACCTTCGTGCAGGAATACGAAAAGCTCACCTTCTTCGAGGCCCTCAAGAAGCTCGCCGCCCGCGCCGGGATCACCATTCCGGATTCCGACCGCACCAAAACCGTCTCCACCAAGCGCGACCAGCTGCTCCAAGTCTATACCACCGCGCGGGATTTTTACACCGAAAACCTCTTCCAACACGGCGCCAAGGTGCTGGATTACCTCCAAAAACGCTCCTTCAGCCCCGCCACAGCCAAAACCCTCGAGCTCGGCTACGCCCTCGCCAGCGAAAAAGCCCTGCTCAACCACCTCCTCAAGGAAGGCCATTCCGTCTCGCTGCTCAAGGAATCCGGCCTCTTCGGAAACTATTCCGGCAACCTCGTGGATTTCTTCCGCGGACGCCTCATGTTTCCCATCCACAACAACATCGGCGAGGTTATCGCCTTTGGCGGCAGGGTGCTGGAGGAAGGCGCGCCCGGAGGCAAATATGTGAACTCCGCCGGAACCGAGCTCTACACCAAAGGCCGTGAACTCTACGGCCTCTTCAAGACCAAATATGAGATCTCCAAGGCCGGCAGCGCCCTCATCAGCGAAGGCTATTTCGATTTCCTGCGCCTTTACGAGGCCGGCTTTCTCAATTCCGTGGCCTCCCTCGGCACCGCCCTCACCGAGGACCAGGTGTGGCTCCTCGCCCGCTATGCCCCCCGGGCCTACCTGCTTTACGACGGCGACGCCGCCGGCATCAAGAGCGCCGTGCGCGCCGCCCTGCTCTGCCTTTCCAAAGGCCTCGAAGCCCACATCATCGAACTGCCCAAAGAGCACGACCCCGACAGCTACATCCTCGCCGAGGGCGCCGAAGCCCTCCGGGAGAAGATCGCCGCCGCCAGAAGCGTGATCCGCTTCCTCGCCGAAACCCCCTCCAAGACCCCCGCCGGCGAACGCATCGACACCATCCTGGACGCCGTCCGCGCCCTGAGGGACCCCGTCCGCCGCGAACTCCTGGCCCGCGACATCGCCGACGCCTTCGGCATTTCCTCCCGCGCCGTCTTTTCCAAGCTGCGCCGCACCACCGCCGCCCCCGAGGAGCCCGCCCGGCTCTACACCGTGCCCACCCTCGAGGAACACGCCGAGGAGCGCCATCTGCTCATCCTGGCCCTCCGCGACCCCGAAGCGTTCAATCTACTTGCCGAAACCCTTACTCCGGATTATTTTGTGAATAGAGCCTACCGCGAGCTCTTCAAATATCTGGCGGCAAATGTAAGCCCGGAAGCCGTCGCGGAGCCCGCCACGCTTTTGGATAATATGGAAAATAAGGATTTAAGGGACCTCTTGGCAGACTTTCTCTTTGCCGATTTGCAGGACATGAGCTTCGCCTCCGTCCTCACTCAGGTGCAGATGCGCAAGCTGCAGCGCGAATTGCTGGAGCTCGACCGCAGGATCCTGGCTGAGCCGCAAAACCTGGACCTCCTCAAAGAGAAAAAACACCTCTCCCAAACTTTTAACCGCCTCACCCGCAGGGTGGTGCGCGGCCTTCTCACCTAAGCAACATCCCGCGAAAGGAGCATTAATGATCACTTATAACGAATGCCTGAAGAAATTGGTGGAGCTCGGCAAGGACTCCGGCTACATCACCTTTAAGCAGATCAACGACATTCTGCCCAGCAGCCCCTTTTTCCTGGACAAGGTGGACGACATCATCTTCGACCTCCGCCAGGACGGCATCGAGATCATCGACGAAACCGAAAAGCGCCTCACCAAAGGCGCCTCCGTCCGCAAGGCCGCCCCACCCAAGAAATTCAAGACCAAGCGCTTTTACGACGACCCCGTGCGCATGTATCTCCGCGAAATGGGCCGGGTGCCGCTGCTCGACCGCGAAGGCGAGGTCCGCGTGGCCCAGAAGATCGAAACTTACCAGAAGATGATCAACCAAAACGTGTTCAAATCCGGCTCCACCCTCCGCGAGATGTACAACTTCCTCCACCGCTACCGCGAACGCCGTGTCCGCCTCGACCAGATCTTCCGCGTGGACATCGGCACCTGGATCGATAAAAAACAGGACGTCCTCATCGTCGACCAGTTCCGCGACCTCCTCAAGGCCAACGACGCCGTCTTCGAACGCATCGGCATCATCCTCGACAACTGCGACTACGACGACAGCGGCAACGCCAGCCGCCAGGAGGAGATCGACGCCCTCCGCAAACAGATCATCGACAACTTTAACCTCCTCAACTACAACGAAAAGCTCATCAAGCGCATGGTCTACCGCGTCCGCTCCCTCGTCGAACGCATCGAGGAAAGCTATGCCAGCATCACCGACCTCACCCGCATCAAACGCTATACCATCGACGAGATCTGCACCTACGGCCGCCGCGCCAAAAAATCCGACGAGGATTACGCCGAGGTCCGCACCGAAACCAACATCGATCCCGAGATCTTCATCGAAACCCTGCGCAAGATCAAGAACGCCCGCCGCAAGATCCGCCGCGTCGAGCTCGAAACCAAGATGACCGGCAGCGACCTCGTCTTCCTCCTCCGCGAGATCGACCGCGCCGAACGCAACAAGGAAAAGGCCCAAAACGAAATGATCGAGGCCAACGTCCGCCTCGTCATCTCCATCGCCAAACGCTACAACAACCGCGGCCTCGAATTCCTCGACCTCATCCAGGAAGGAAACACCGGCCTCATGCGCGCCGTGGAAAAATACGACTACCGCAAGGGCTACAAATTCTCCACCTACGCCACCTGGTGGATCCGCCAGGCCATCACCCGCGCCATTGCCGACCAGGCCCGCACCATCCGCATCCCCGTCCACATGATCGAATCCATCAACAAGATCAACCGCACCAGCCGCCGCCTCCAGCAAAAACTCGGCCGCGACGCCTTCCCCGAAGAGATCTCCGAAGTCCTCGACATGCCCCTCGACAAGGTCAAATCCATCCTCTCCATCTCCAAGGAACCCGTCTCCCTCGACAAACCCATCGGACACGACTCCGAAGATTCCATCCTCGGCGACTTCATCGAAGACCGCACCATCATCAGCCCCGAACGCCTCGCCGAACGCTCCCTCCTTAAAAAACAGGTGGACGAGGTCCTCAAAACCCTCACCACCCGCGAGGAACGCGTCATCCGCCTCCGCTTCGGCATCGACGACGGCTATCACCGCACCCTCGAAGAGGTGGGAAACATCTTCCAGGTCACCCGCGAACGCATCCGCCAGATCGAGGACAAAGCCCTCAAAAAACTCCGCCATCCCTCCCGCGCCGCCGTCCTCCAACAATTCATGGACAATTTTAACGTCAAATAGGGGATAAAAGGATAAGGGGAAAAAGGGGAAAAAGGAAAAAGTTGGCGGGTAGCGGAGTCGCAAACGTCCCCGTTTGCGAAGCTTCGGAGAAGCTTGTCTTTGTGTTTTGGAAGGCCCTCCGGGCCTTGGCGGACGGGGACGTCTGCCACTCCGGTATGGGCGTCGCTACGCCCCGGAATCCAGGCCCCTCAACCACCCCCCCCCCCCCGACGCTACGTCATTCCGGAGCGGAGCGCCTCTGGCGCGAAGAGACGTCGGGGTCCTCGCCGTACAACTTGTTGGCCGGTGGGGTGATCGAATCCAGCCCTTGCGGGAATAGCCAAACGCAGCATTGGAATGCTGCGCCACATACACCTCCCCGCCCCAAACCTACGTCATTCCGGAGCGGAGCGCCTCTGGCGCGAAGAGACGTCGGGGTCCTCGCCGTACAACTTGTTGGCCGGTGGGGTGATCGAATCCAGCCCTTGCGGGAATAGCCTAACCCAGCCCCAGACCGTCTGGATTCCGGGGCCCCAACCCCGGAATGACATACATTCGACCCTCCGGCCCCAAATCCGTCAATCCGTTCAATCCGTTAATCCGTATTTAAATACCTCTGTCCCTCTATCCCTCTGTTTTAATAAATCCTGCTGATCCTCCGTTCATCTGTTCATCTGTTCCTCTGTTAATCAGTTCACCCCAATCTCTTCATTCGTGTAAATTCGTGTAATTCGTGGACAAACCAAAAAAGGCCCACCATTACGGCAGGCCCGCTTATCAGGTTTCAGTCTTGCGCCTCTTGCGCAGTTTGCGCGCTACACACGCGGCGAGATTTCGACAACGTTCTTGAAACCCAGGCGGTTGAAGATCAGTTCCAGCATGAGCAGGATGATCAGTTCGAAGAACGCCTGTTCATCTTCCTCTTTGATGATGGGGATGTCCACCAGCTTGTTCACTTTGGCGGCCAGTTCCCGGGCGAGTTCTTTCAGCAGGTTCTCGTTCATTTGGTCCCTCCTTTTGCATTATATTTCCCTACGAATAAAATGGATTAAAAAGATTAAACAGATTAAACAGATTAAAAGGATTAAACAGATTAAACCTACTGATCCTGTCATCCGTGTTCTATTACATTGTGCCTCGGGATGAATCCCGGACACCCAACAAGCTGAAGCTTATGCCACGACCCCTGTTCATCTGTTCATCTGTTAATCCGTTCCTCTGTTAATCTGTTCATCTGTTCATCTGTTAATCTGTTAATCCCAATCTATTCATTCGTGTGAATTCGTGGAATTCGTGGACAGAAAGAAAGGGGCCGGAAAGCCGACCCCCTTCACGGTTTAGTACATCTCGGTCAGGTCGTCGTAGACGCTGACAGGATCCAGGTAGCCGCCGTCGATGGCGTTTTTCACAGTGCTGACGCTGGCGCCGGCCAGTTCGAAGTCCTCGATGGTGAGCGTGGCGAGGTCAACGCTGGGCGTGTCGCCTTTCCAGGCGTACATCAGCTTGATCCACAGGGCGTAGCTGGTTGGCGGAAGCTGCGTTTTGGGGATGTTCTCAGTCCCGTTGCGCAGGCCGTACTCTTTGAGATTGGCCTTGTACTCCGCCGAAGCGTTGGCCCACAGAATGGCCAGGTTGCTGCCCACACTGCCCACCAAGGCGTTGTTGGTGGTCAACCGCGGATAGACGTACTCACGCCCGATGCAGAGCTTGTCGTCGCGGTAGCTGCCATACACCATCTCGTCGATGGTGCCGCTGTAGGTGGCGATGCCGTATTTGAATCTTACCTTCATGGCTTTGTCCTCCTTTTTAAGTAGTAGGGAAAACATATCCCTCCATATATAGTGGGTAACAAAAGTATCGGATCCTATGCTTATTTTGCCCGGGATGTCTTGCCACGCTTGGCTTGTATAACTCCCAAAATTACCTCAAATATCTCTTGACAAATATCCGTCCATCAATTTATCTAACCATATTCAAATCTCATTTGCACAAGGAGGAAACATGTGTACAACAACCCCAACCAGGAGCTGCATGACCGGCTGATCGCCTTTCTGCTCGCCAACTCCGGCAGAACAGGCGCCAAGGTACTCGGAGTTCTACACCGAAACCCTGACAGATACTATTCCGTGATCGAAATCGCCTGTAGGGTCTATCATTACGATTTATCGCCCCTGGCCTTGGAAGCCATTGCCAAAAACGCTTTCCGAGGTATCCCCAGTTCGGATGAGTACGCCCGCAAACAGTACCTTACGCGTCTCCAGGAGCTCAACAGACGCCGCTGCTCAGGCGAAGCAAACCTCGACTGGGAGATCGACTGGCTTAAAAAGGAACTGCGCCGGATCACCAAACCCAATGGCGCCATCAAAAACGAATATCCGGAAATGATGAAGGCCTACCACTGTTTTAAAATGGCGCTCAACCGCCTCATCGCCCGTGCCAACACCCGTGATCCGGATTTGGCCGATTACATCCGCTCTCACCTCAAGACCGGACTCTGGTGCTGCTGGCACAAGGGTGATATGGCCGGAAAAAGAGGGGACCGACAAATTAACAGGCGTGGGAAAACAACAGGCAGAGGCAAATAGTGTTATCACAAAACAATGGATGATCTTTGGATAAGCAAAACTTCAACCTAATCAGGATAAAGGCATCGCGGAACAAAGCCTTGCAGACGCAAGCAAATACCTGATACCAAAGGCCCTGGCCAGTCGCAAAAAATTCCTTGACGTTTTGGCCGGGGCCTGTATTTTTGTAACCACAGATTATCACTACGGAGGTTCCCATGAACAAGGGATCTGAAAACAGCATTAAGAAAGTAGCCGAAGCTTTCAACCACCCCGACCCAGACGCACGTCATTCCGGAGCGGAGCGCCTCCGGCGCGAAGAGACGGAATCCAGGCCTTGCGGGAATAGCCAAACCCGGACCCAGTCCAAAGCTTTCACCCACCCAGCCCCAGACTGTCATTCCGGAGTGGCAGACGTCCACAATAACGGAGTGGCAGACGTCCTCGTCTGCCAAGGCCCGGAGGGCCTTTCCAAACACAAAGACAAGCTTCTCCGAAGCTTCGCAAACGGGGACGTTTGCGACTCCCCATCCATCGCTCCACCCTCCGACCCAAACCCCCCAATTCGTGTAATTCGTGTAATTCGTGGACAGAACCCCACCCCGTCCCCCCTTCGTGAAATTCGTGGACAAACCCCCACCACTCCACCACGTCACCACCCCACCCCCACCTACCCCGAAGAGACCCGTGAGCTGATCAACTCCGCCCTCGCCAAGTGTGTGGAGCGTTTCCGTTTTCCGCCGGAGGAGCGGGACAAGGTCCGCCGCGCCGCCGAGCTTGGAAACCCTTTCGGACAGTATCTTTGGGGCCTCGTTTGCCATTATGACTTGGGCGACCACCTGGAGGCCTGGACCTGGTTTTCCCGTTCGGCGGAGCACGGCTATCACGATTCCGTACGCCACCAGGCTCTGCTGATGGAGGCCGGACTGGTGCCGTTGCCGGGCTCATCCCGTAACCCCGCCACCCACGCCCGTCAGGTCCGCGAAGCCGCCGCCAGGCTGTATCTGAAAGCGGCCGAACTGGGCAATTATCAGGCTTGCTTCCAATACGGAATGTGTTGTTTGGAGGGCCGCGGCGCGCTTCGCGTCTTCTCGGAAGCTTTTCGGTGGCTGCGGTTGTCCGCCTGCCAGGGCCACATCCCCGCCCAGGTGGAATTGGCCCGGCTCCATCTGGACCCTCACAGGGGCTACCGCGATCCTCTCGAGGCCTACATTTGGGCCACAATTTCCGCCGCGGACGAGGTGGGGGAACTGCTCACGGAATTGGATGCCAAACTCTCATCCGAGCAGATCTTCGCCGCCCAAGCGGAGGCGCTGCGGCGTTCTTCCATAATAGAAGAAAAAGGCCGGCTCAGCCTGGAAGACCTGGAGGCAGGTGTCAAGACGGTCCAAAGCACCGCCGGGCAGACTACCCGGCCCTCGCCGGCTGTGCAAAGGCTGAAGGCGTGGAAGCTATCCGATCTTTCCCAGCTCAGCTTCGATGTGAACCCCCAGGCCAAAAATGTGCTGCTCTCATACGGGAAACACAGATTGCGCCTCAGCTTTGGCGAGTTCAAACAGGTCTTTGCGCCCTCTGCTTTGTCTTTGCTGGTGGAACACTACAAGGCTTGTTTTAAAAACGAACCCCCCATCAGCTATGATGGCCTGAACCTCGCGTACAACGTGAGATCAGGCAGCACACGCAAGAACTACCTGATCGTGTCCGATTTCAATTACAGGATACGCGCCCTCTTTTCTTTGCCAAGGTCTGAAAGGGCGTTTGAGTGGAGTTCTGAAAAAAACCGTAGGCTCAAATCGTTAAAGGCCCGGGTTCAGATTAAGGTGCATTTCTAACCCGGTTTTACACGTACAAAAGTTTACAAGCGGTTTTTGAAAAGTCTGAAAAGTTTTTTTCAGACTTTTTTTATGAGATAAAAGCTTTCTGGCCAGTCAGTTGTGTTTTCAAATTATACAAAGTTTTCAAAACGTTCTCATTTGAAAACGTAGAAGTGTGGATCCCCGTTCACGGGGGTACTACTGAATCAAGGAGGAACAGAAATGTTATCTTCCAAACCCACACTTCGCTTCCAGGAGGCTCCTGGAAAACCCAACGCCGCCATAGCCCGTCCTGTTACGGTCGGAATGAATGTCACCGCCCCCGCCGTCATCGCCATCCGCGACATCTCGTATGTAATGGATTGCGTGCGCGAAGGCCGCTTCGAGAACAAGGACCTGCGGGCCCTGATATCCACTATTCGCGGTCTGGGCGAACGTCAGGCCGGGATCGCCGCCGGTATGAAGCGCTCCCTGCCCTGGTTCAGCGGCTCCACCTTCAACCAGCGCCGTGCCAATGACCGTTTCCAAGCCGCCTGGTTCATGGTCTTTGATATCGACCACGTGGAGGACATCCCTGGCCTTAAAGCCAAGGCGGTGGAAAGGCTGGCCTTTGTCCGCCACGCCTTCCAAAGCGTGCGGGACGGCGTTAAACTGGTGGCGGAATTCACTTCCCCGATAACCTTGGAAAGTGATTATCGCACTATTTGGAACTACCTGGCCCTGCGCATTGAGCACTCTCTCAAGGTTACTGTTGATGCCACCCCGGATCCTGCCCGCGCTTGCTTCCTCAGCTACGATCCTGAGCTGGTTACAAACTTCAGGTGTCTTCCGTATGTGCCCAAAAAGGTACTGGAGGAAGTCAAGGCCCTTGAAGCCCTTGTGCCGCCTGTTAGGCCAGTTGAATTGATCCTTGTTCCGATTGGCCTGAAACCCTCTGCAGTCAAGGCTCAGCAACGCCCCCGGTATGAAGCCAGCGACTTCGAGAAGGCCTCTAAAATAGTCCAAAAACTCGCTCAAATGAGGATACCTTACTCGGACTGGTATCGCGTCGGTTTGGCTCTTTACGCGGGCTTTGGCGAAGCCGGAAGGCCACTCTGGGACCTTTTCCTGAACAACCCTCATTACCAAGACCAACAGTGGGAACTGGATGCCAAATGGCGCTCATTCCGCGGTGTCCGCGAGATCACCCTGGCCACCCTGTTCGAGATCGGAGGCCAGTATGGGCTCTAAAAAAAATAACCTCCGCGTCGTTCGCGACGCGGAGGATCACAGCCCCAACAGAGGCACATCCAAAGGAGCTCTGCGCAGGATAATGAAAAACCAGCGCCGAAACAGAGTGTATATTAGTTCCAATAAGTGTATGTATGAAACCATCATCAACTTCAGCAACCTGTTTAATCAAACAAAGGAGGACAATAATGCGTAAAGAATTGCTTGAACTCTTCGGAAAAAAACCCTCCG